>CAZRIB010000059.1:0-13737 GCA_964600035.1 uncultured Ardenticatenaceae bacterium
CGCTGCGGGATTTTTGGCAGGTACGGCCGTATCTGGAAACATTGCTGGAAGACGTGTTAAAAATTGAAGATTGAAGAGCGGGTGGCAAGTGGCAGGTGGCAAGTGGCAGGTGGCAAGTGGCAGGTGGCAAGTGGCAAGTGGCAGGAGTTGCTTCATATTTCATAATTCATAATTCATAATTTTCGAAGGAGTATTCGCCATGCAGACCGAACTGGTTTTAACCAACGGCCGTTTCTACACCCAGGACGCGCAAACCCCCTTTGTGACGGCCGTTGCCATCGGCGGCGGAAAAATTTTAGCCACAGGCCGCGATGAGGAAATGCTGGCTTTGCGTGGTCAAGGGGAATGGGTGGACTTACACGGCCGTACCGTCACACCCGGTCTGGTTGATGCCCACGTCCATTTTCAAAACTTTGCCCTTTCCCTACAGCGCGTCAACCTGCACAACACCCGCAGCCTGGACGAAGCCCTCCAGCGCATTGCCGCCAAAGCCGCCGAAACCCATGCCCAGCCGTCCAATGGCTGGCTGCAAGGGCGCGGCTGGTCACAAGACGAATGGCCAGACCGCCGCTTCCCTACGGCGGCACACCTGGACAGCGTGGCAGCCGACCGGCCAGCCATTTTGTACGATAAAAGCGGGCACGCAGCATGGGTAAACGGCCGTGCCCTCAAAACAGCCGGCATCACCGCCGAAACGGCCGATCCCCCCGGCGGACACATCCAGCGAGACCCAACCGGCCAGCCAACCGGCATCCTGTTTGAAGCAGCCATCGACCTGGCAGCCCGCCACGTCCCCCGTCCCACCCCTGACCAAATCGCCGAAGCCATGAAAAGTGCCCAAACCTACTGCTGGCAGGTGGGCTTAACGGGTCTGCACGACTTTGACGGCCGTCACTGTTTTACCGCCTTGCAAATGCTGCACCAGCAAGGCCAACTAGGCCTGCGCGTGGTCAAAAATATTCCCGTCTACCGGCTGGCACATGCCATCGGCGTCGGGCTGCGCACCGGTTTTGGCGATGATTGGCTGCGTATCGGCGGTGTCAAAATGTTTGCCGATGGCGCGTTGGGGCCACGCACAGCAGCCATGATTGCGCCCTATGAAAATGACCCTGCCAACTACGGCATCGTCGTCACAGATAAGGAAGAGATGATGGCCAGGGCCAGCGAAGCCTCCGCACACGGGCTGAGTGTCACCATTCATGCCATTGGCGACCGGGCAAACCATGACGTGCTGGATGTGTACACAGCCTTGCGCGAGGAGGAAAAGCAGCGGCAATCGCCCATGCTGCGGCATCGCATTGAGCATGTGCAGCTTTTGCATCCTGACGATTTGCACCGGCTGGCCGCGCTGAATGTGGTCGCTTCCATGCAGCCCATTCATGCCACGTCAGACATGGTGATGGCGGCAGATTATTGGGGCAGCCGGACGCAGTTTGCCTATGCGTGGCGTACGATGCTGGATTCTGGCGCGGTGCTGGCTTTTGGCTCTGATGCGCCGGTGGAGCCAATTGACCCGATGCTGGGATTGTATGCGGCCGTTACCCGGCGGCGGCCAGATGGCACACCTGGGCCGGATGGCTGGCATCCTGAACAAAAGTTGACAATGGCAGAAGCGGTACGGGCGTTTACGTGGGGTACGGCCGTTACCGCGGGTCAGGCACATCTCTCAGGCACAATCACCCCCGGAAAATTTGCCGATCTCACCATTTTCAGCCAGGACATCTTCACCATTTCGCCAGATGACCTGCCAGGGACAGCCATTGATGGCACGGTGGTGGGCGGCGTGTTTCGCCACCGTACATGGTAGCGCCACCTGGGTGAGTGTTTGCTAAATTGGCTTGTGTGGGAGAAACGGCCGTGATACGCTTAACGCATTGCGTTATTTTTATGGACCTGGCAGGCACGCAAGCAGTTTGCCGCTCACCCCGATCCATTTAATCATCAATCTTTACTTGAAGGACACCCCAAGATGGAAGAAAGCACAACAACTGTAAAACGAAACGAACTCGGCTACACCATTGGCGAAGAAATTGCCAACAGCATTACACATGGCATAGGCGCACTGCTTAGTGTAGCCGCGCTAACCATTTTGGTGATGATGGCTGTAACTTACGGCGATGTCTGGCGTATTGTCAGCGCGGCGGTCTATGGCAGCAGCCTGGTTATTCTTTACCTTGCCTCCACCCTCTACCATATGATTCAACACCCCAAGGCCAAGCGCATCCTGCGCATCTTTGACCATGCTTCCATCTTTGTGCTGATTGCCGGCAGTTATACGCCGTTTTTGCTGGTCAATTTACGGGGCACATTGGGCTGGACATTTTTTGGCATTATTTGGGGAATTGCAGTCGTGGGCATTGTGCTAAAAGTGTTTTTTATTGGCAAATATGAGGGGCTGGCAACGGCCGCATACATTGCCATGGGCTGGCTGGTTGTCTTTGCCTTTCGTCAATTAATGGCCAACCTCTCCACAGGCGGCATTATTTTGCTCATTGCCGGGGGAATTACCTATACAGCAGGCGTTATTTTTTACGCCTGGCGCAAACTGCCTTACAGCCATGCCATCTGGCATTTGTTTGTACTGGGGGGCAGCGCCTGCCATTTCTTTGCCGTGTTATTCCACGTACTGCCGATGAAATGATTCATAGGATGAAATGATTCATAGATTGATGATTAATGATTAACAGGTTTTGGCGATTATTCTTTAATCATTAATCATCAATCTTTTTTACTTACAGCACCCCTTCTTTTGTCTCTTTCACCAAATTATCCACAACAGCTTTAAGCGCTTCCTGATTGTTTTCATCGCCGCCATGCGCTTTGTAAACTTCTATCTGCCGGTCGGCGCTGGTGCCGTTTTTGAGAATGGTGCGGATGTATTCCACTTCCTTGCGGCTGCCTAACTCGTCCACTACGTCGTCTAAAAATTCAATCAGCTCTTCCATTAAAAAGTGGAAAGGCACGGATTCGACAATGCCAAAGTCAATCAGCTCGCCTTTGATGCCGTAACGCACGGCACGCCACTTGTTTTCGGAGATGTGCATGTGGCGGTACTGCCGCCAGGCCAGGTTTTGCTGGCGCAGTTTGACCAGTTTGGCACATACGGCCTGGAAAATGGCTGCCACGCAGACGGCTTCTTCTACGCGGGTGCACAGGTCTGCAATGCGAAATTCCAGGGTGTCGAATCGGGGATGCGGCCGTATATCCCACCAAATTTTGGCAACCGGATCATCTTTGCCAAAGGAACCCACGCGCATGAGCATATCTTCGTAACTTTTGTATTCGCTCCAGGAGTGGAAGGAGTGGGGAATGCCTGTGCGCGGCAGGCTTTCAAAGACGATGCTGCGATAAGATTTGAGGCCAGTGTTACGGCCGTGCCAAAACGGCGAACTGGTTGACAGCGCCAAAATATGTGGAATAAAGTATCGTGCCTGATTCATCACCTCAATCATCATGTTACGATACACTTCGCGCTGCTGATCCGTTGCCCCTTCTGGAATAAAACCAACATGCACATGCATCCCAAAAATCAACAACCGGCGGGCAACCCCCTGCATATCATCCATCAATTCCTTATAACGCACACCCTCTGTTCGGGACTGTTCATCCCATCGGGCAAACGGATGTGTGGAGGCTGCCGCAATCTGCAAACCATTCTCCTCTGCCATTTTGCACACACCCCGTCGCAGCCGAATAATCTCCTGGCGCACTTCCTTCACATTGCGGCAAATACGGCTGCCAACCTCTACTTGCGACTGCATAAACTCAGGCTTCAGGTACAACCGCTCCTCATCCTGCTTGCGTTCATCCTGTGAAAGAAATTCACTGATATAGGCGTACAAGTTGCGCGTTTTGGGGTCAATAATCTGGTACTCTTCTTCGACACCAAGGGTTAAGGGGGGAGTTAGGACATGCATGGCAAGCCTCCTGCTTGATTGGTTTGTATTTGCAATGGGTGCGAGTGCGTCGTAATGGCAATAGTGGTCACTATACAATAGCGACATCTATAGTTTAGGAAGGAACAGGAGATGTGGCAAGGAATGAAGCGGGTCGGGGGAACGCCAAAGCCACTTTGACACGTGAGTTTGCTAAAAACCGCCAGGCACGCAAAGAGCGCAAAGAAACACCAGAAAAATTTGTGTAAATTCGTGGTTTTTTTCGGAGCAGTCAAAATTTCAGGCCCACTGTTTTTAACAGATAGTTGCAGGTTTGCAGGTCATGTTACCTGCCACCTGCCACCTGCCACCTGCAACTTGTCACTTGCCACCCGCTACCCCGTATTCTTCAAACCAGAGGCAACCCCATTAATCGTCAAGAAAATCGCATTCAAAAGCTGCTTTGCTTTGGGACTATTTTGCTCAGGCAGATAGCGCAGCCGCCGCAAAAGTGCCACCTGAATATAATTCAGCGGATCAACATAAGGGTTGCGTTGGCGCACCGAATATTTAAGCACAGGGTCATTATCCAAAATAGCCTGCTGCTGCGTCACACTCAAAATTTGGGTCACGGTTTCCTGAAACGCCCGTTCAATTTCACCAAAAATTGCTTCGCGAACATGCACATCCTTCACCAAACTGGCATACAAACGAGCAATGCCCATATCTGCCTTTGCCAAAGAAACCTGGGCATTGTCAATAACAACCTGGAAAAACGGCCATTCCTGGTACATTTCTTGCAGCAAAGCCAGACGTTCTGGCGAAGAGGCATAAGCCGCCAATGCGTGCCCCACGCCATACCAGCCCGGCAAAACATGGCGGCTTTGCATCCAGCTAAACCCCCAGGGAATCGCCCGCAGGCTGTCAAAAGTGGCTTTGTTGGTGCGCTTGGCCGGACGGCTGCCAATGCGCATCTGGTTGATTTCATCAATGGGTGTCGCTTCTTGCCAATATTTCAGCAAATCTGGATTTTCATAAATTAAGCTGCGATACGCCCGGTAAGAGGTTTGCGCCAACTCATCCATTGCCTGCCGCCATTCCGGTTTGATGCGGTATTCCTCTGTATAGCGCGGGGAACTGGCGGTGAGGACGGCATGAACAACCTGCTCCAAATGGCGGCGGGCAATGGCGGGATGCCCGTATCGTTCATCAATGACTTCGCCTTGTTCTGTAATGCGAATGCGCCCGCCAACAGAGCCGGGCGGCTGGGCCAGGATGGCGCGATTAGCCGGGCCGCCACCCCGGGCAATGGTGCCGCCGCGTCCATGAAACAGGGTCAAAATGACATTGTGTTCACGGCAGGTGGCGGCTAACGTTTCTTGTGCCTGGTACAGTTCCCAGTTGGCAGCCAGGTAACCGGCATCTTTGTTGCTGTCGGAGTAGCCAATCATGATGGTTTGTTGGCGGCCAACACGTGCCAGATGCGGGCCATAGGCGGGATGGTTGAATAGATCGCTCATTACCTGGGGCGCGTCTTTCAAATCCTGACGGGTTTCAAAGAGGGGCACGAAGGTCATGCCTTCCTCTTCTTTGTCTGGATTCAGGCAGAGGTTGTGCCATTTGGCAAGCAGCAGCGGGGCCAGAATGTCTTCCGGGCCGTGTGTCATGCTGACGATGTAGGGGCCGAGGAGTTCACGGCCGTAAAATGTATAAGCCCTGCCCAAAATACGGAAAAGTTCCAACGTTTCTGTGGCTTCCGGGGAAAGGTCGTTCAGGGTGGTGAGGTCGGGGTTGGGCAGGGTGAGTATGTGAGAAAGGGTTTCGGCACGGCCGTTACCATCCAACTGTCCAAATCCTTCAGCCAGCCCCAATTTGGTGAACAATTCATCCAAAACGGCCGTGTTATAGTCGCTGAACTGACGAATATCCAGCCGCGCCACATGCAAACCAAACACCTGTGCCTGCCGTCGCATGCGAGCCAGCACATCATCGGCAATCGCCTGCAAATTCGTTTTGCGCAGCGTCTCATCAATCAAATTCAGCGGCGAAAGCAAATCATTCATAGAGCGCAAACGCAGCGGCGGATTAGACAGCCCTTTCAAGCGGGCGACCATGTCCCCGCGTGAAGCATCTGCCAAATCTGCGGCCAAAATAGCCGCCCGCAGCCGGTACGGTTCGTAGGGATACCGGCTGGCCAAAAACTTTACATGCTCAGACCGGTCTGTAATGGATTCCAGTGCCGAGATAAATTCCACCGGCACGTGGGTTAATTTTTCCGACATGCTCAGGCTGCGGTTTAACGTGGTTGCTGTGCGCCGGTGGCGTTCAACTGCCAGCCCGCGATGAAGCCGCAGCGTTTCGGCCGTAATATCGGCCGTGACATTGGGGTTGCCGTCCCTGTCCCCCCCAATCCAGGAGCCAAATGTCAAAAAACGGGGCGGCATTTTCAGAGATGGGTAATTTTCGGCCAATGCCTGCTCCATTTCAGCATACACTTCTGGAATGACATCCCAAATAGTCGTGTCAATGTAAAAAAGACCCGTACGTACTTCATCTGTAACAGGAAGTTGGTTTACCCGGCTGCGATTGGTCAGCCACAGGGACGTAATTTCAGCCCGCAGTGCGTTATCCAGATTTTGCCGTTCGCTGGGAAGCAAATCCCGCACGTGCAGTTCTGTGAGCGCCTGACTAATGCGCCGCAGTTTGGAA
This sequence comes from uncultured Ardenticatenaceae bacterium, assembly GCA_964600035.1. Lineage (GTDB taxonomy): Bacteria > Chloroflexota > Anaerolineae > Promineifilales > Promineifilaceae > CAZRIB01. The sequence goes on from CAZRIB010000059.1 coordinate 6,585, forward strand.
AGCACAGTACGTCGTTTAGCCTGGGTGGGATGGGCTGTAAAAACCAGTTCAATATGCAGGCGAGCCAGCAGGGCTTCCATTTCCAGTTCGTCAATGCCGGAACGCCGCATTTGGCTGACAGCGGCTTTGATGGACTCTTTCAGGGGCTGGGGGTAGGCCTCTCGTTCTCTTTCTCGTAATACGTGTACCCGGTTTTGTTCTTCAGCCAGATTTACCAGTTCAAAGTAGATGGCAAAGCTGCGGGCAACTAGCTCGGCTTCTTCTACGGTCAGACTGTTGACAATGTGCTCCAGTCGTTTGCTGATGGCAATGTCTTCGTCTGCCCGGCGTGCTTTGGTCAAGGCGCGGATGCGTTCTTCCAGCTCGAAAATTTCTACACCGGACTGGCGGCGAATAACCTGACCAAGTATGTCGCCAAGGTAATGTATGTCCTCGCTCAGGAGGCGCTGTGTATTTATTGTTGTCATGGTGAATCCTTATCTATCTAGCGGTTATTGTCTTGCTGATAGCGATCCAGGTGGGAAAATGCGGCAACGACGAGGGCGTGGGAAATACGGCCGTTCCGAATTAATTCTGGTACGTCAGAAAGTGGGAAAAGCTCTACCGCAATATCTTCTGCCCCATCAAAGTGGGGGGGCTGCTGCCAACGGGCATTGGTAGCCAAAAAAGTGTGGCAGCGATTGGAAAGAAATGCCGGATTAGGGTGTACCACACCAATGGGGATGATGTCATCACACGTGTACCCTGTTTCTTCCAGAAGTTCGCGCCGGGCAGAGTCTGCCGGGTCTTCATTTGGGTCAACCATGCCGCCGGGAATTTCCAGTGTGACATCACCCGTGCCGTGCCGGAATTGGTGAATCATCACAACCTCATTGTTCGCAGTGAGCGGGATGACGTTAATCCAATCAGTTGTGTCTAACACAAAAAAAGTATGGATTTTGCCGGTACGGGGCGATTGGCGGGTGTCCTGCCGGATGGTGAAGATGCGGTAATCACCCAGGGTTTGACTGTCTAATTTGGGCCACTTTTTAACCATGCTTTCCATCTTACCTCATGAGAAAGCGATCAGCCACTTTGTATTTGGGCGAATCGGGAAATGGCGTCACGGGTGCTGGCAAAGGCTATTTCTGGTAAGTTGTCCGGCGCGAAAAAACCGGCATCGTCGGCGTCGTCGCCGGGTTGGAGTGTGCCGCCAATTATTTTTGCCTGGTACATGATGAAGATGGATGCACCGCCATGCCCTGGCGGGTTGAAGTAGACGTTGAGCAGGCGGGTAATTTTGACGTGCAGGCCTGTTTCTTCTACTGTTTCGCGTACGGCCGTTTCCATTGGGTCTTCTCCGCTGTCCAAAAAACCGGCCGGAATACTCCATTTTCCCCGTTCCGGGTTCATCATCCGCCGTACCAGCAAAATTTTGCCATCCTTTTCCACAAAAACCCCCACACCTACTTTGGGGTCAGTAAAGTGAATATAGCCGCAGTAGCGACACGCGCGGCGCGGCTTATCACCAACCTGTCTGGTGGTCAGGGGCGCGCCGCACTTGGGGCAAAATTTGAATACTTTGGGGGCTGGATCAGGCATGGGAATGATTGATGATTGATTGATGAAAGAATAAAGGTGAGTCTACCGAAAAAACCGCAAAGCACGCAAAGGGCACGGAGAATTTGAAGTTACCAGAGGAAAAATCTTTGTGTTCTCTGTGCCTCTGCGGTGAAATTTCCCGTTTGCACCTGTCACAACTGCCGCCTTACCCACAAGGTGGCCGCAAGCAGCAGGACAAAGATGATGGCAAGGGTGATGAATAAGATGGTGGAAGTGTCGAGACGTTGCGCCGGAGGTGTGGGTGCTGGTACGGGTACGGCCGTTGCTGCTGCTTTTTCTCCGCCATCCTCTGCAATGCGGTCAGCCGGTACGGCCGTTGCCGTCATGCGTGGCAGCTCCGATGGGGTTGCCGTTGGCAGCGGCGTTATGGTTGGCGTGGGTGTTGATGGTTCCAATGCCGCACCAGCCGCATCTTCTGCCGCCGCCGGTTCCTCTACGGCTAAATTGGCCGCCGGTGCTTCTGCTTCTTCCACTGCTTCGGGGGCCATTTCAACAGCTGGGGCGGCGGGTGGGGCTTCTGTGGCCTGAACGGCCGTTTCTTCCAAAGCCAACTCTTCCATTGCAGGCTCTGCATCTGCCGCGACCTCCCCTTCCTCAGCAACTGTTTCCGTGACCACCCGCGTCACCTCCACCATTTCCGGCTCAGCCTGGAACGCGATGCCTTGTAGTTGTGTGCCACTTTGGAACATGGATAAGCCAATGGCAATGACCAAAAAGATACCGGTGAGAACGGTTGCCGTGCGCAGAAGGGGATAGAACTGGAACAAAGGTTGGGGCGCGGGACGGCCGTATTTAGCCGGGTCAAGCATAAATTGACGTGGCACAGGGCGGCTGGGCAGTTGGCGAAGCTGCTGCTTCAACACACGCAAGCGCGCCACTTCAGCTTGCAGTGCTGCATCCGCCGCCAACTCCTCTTCAAACCGCCGGCGTTCTGCTGGGGTCAGCGCATCATCCAAAAACGCATTAATACGTTCTTGTCTCTTTTCCTCCGCAGACTTTCGCCATTCACGCCAAAATTCAAACATAATCTACACTCTAATTGGTTCCTTCACTCCCTAAACGATAATTGTCAGGCAAAAGTTCCCCAAACAGCGATTGCAAACAATCCCGCAGCCTGGCCCTTGCCCGGCTAATGCGCGATTTCACCGTACCCAGCGCGTTTTTGGTGATGTGGGCAATTTCCTGATAATCGAACCCTTCTACATCACACAGTACCGCCACAATACGCTGCTCATCTGGCAGTGCCTGCAAGCAAGCCTCTATCGCCTTTACCATTTCCACTCGCTGTTGAAACTGTTCCGGCGTGTCATCATCATTTTGTAAAAAATCCCATGATTCGCTTTCGTCTGTCATCTCCTCCAATGAAGATTGCGGGCGGCGTTTGTAACGACGAAGCTCATCGTAACAACTATTTGTAACAATGCGCAGCAGCCACGATTTGAAACTGCCTCCGCGAAATTGGTTGAGATTTTGATAAGCAGAGATGAAGGCTTCCTGGGTGCGGTCTTCCGCCAGTTGGGGATCGCCCATAATGCGGTAGGCGACATTGTATGCCAATTGCTGGTAGGTTATGACCAGGTGATTAAACGCATTGACATCACCTTGTTTTGCATCTTGAATTAAGGCATTTTCGTCCATAAGCAATTGACAGATTTTAGTGCTTGAATTATACTCCCGACACCTCGCCGAAGTGGCGGAATTGGCAGACGCGCACGACTCAAAATCGTGTTCCTTCGGGAGTGTGGGTTCGATTCCCACCTTCGGCATTATAGACTAAACATTGGCGAAAGACTATAAGCCCCGTAAGAGGGCAGCGCAAAGCAAAGGGGTCGGAAACGACTCCTTTTTTGTTTGGTAAACTGGATTGTCAGCAGTTGGGAGGGTATGCTCTGTATGTTGTCTGAAAACAGTCGCCCATGGTGGCAAAATGTGTTGTGGGTGCTGTTGGGTTTGACGGCAGGTGTTGGGCTGGGGCTGTATTTGGGGTGGGTGGTCTGGCCAACGGAGTTTGTGGATGCGAACCCGGCTTTGCTGCAGGATGCGGTGCGGCGGGATTATGCCCGTATGATTGCAGACCAATTTGCGCTGGATGGGGATTTGGCGCAGGCGCAGGCGCAGATTGATGCTTTGGGGGAAGACGGCCGTTCTCTATTGTTGCAGGCCACCACAGACGCCATTTTAGCCAATGAACCGGAGCCAGTTATTCGGAGGCTGGTTAATTTGTCAACAGCGCTTGGGCTGTCGTCGCCGGTGATGGCTCCGTATATGGAGACAACAAATTCGCCGGAGGGGCAGAAATGAGCAGGCGGCGAATGCGTAAACAGCGGACGGGAAACGGCCGTTTTGCGGCAACCAGCTTGCTGTTTATTGGGCTGGTTTTCGGGCTAATTGGCGGCTTAACCTACGCCTGGGTCGTTGACCCGGTTGTGTATGTAGATGGTGGCCCAGCCCGGCTGAGCCAATCGGAAAAATCCCGTTATCTTGTGCTGGTTAGTCAAAGTTACGCTGTTTCAGGCAATTGGGAAGAGGCGCGGCGGCGGCTTTTTGCCCTGCAAGACCCGCTTATTGAGCAAACGGTGGCGCAAGAGCTGGATGATTTGGTGCGAAAACAGGCTGACCCGGCGATTATTGCCAATTTTGCAGCGATGGCGCGGGTGTTGGGTGTGCAAACGCAGGCGGTGGCTATTTTTGCACCAACGCCAGCGGGTGTTGTGCCCACACCAACGCCGGTTGTGGCTGCGCCTGTAACGGCCGTGCCGCCCACGCCAACGCTTGCCCCTACCAGTACGGCCGTGCCCACGTTACGGCCGTCGCCCACTCCGCAGCCCAATTACCGCCTGCTCAACCAGGAACGGATTTGTCTGGATGACAAAGACCACACCTTGATTGAGGTGAATGTGTTAGATGCCATGCTGGATCCCCAGCCAGGCACAGAAATCATCGTGCGCTGGGGGAGTGAAGAAGACCACTTCTACACAGGCTTTAAGCCGGAAAATGGGGCAGGGTATGCCGATTTTGAGATGTCGCCGGACATTTCCTATACCCTTGTGCTGGCAGAGGGCAGCCCGGAAGTCAGCGGCTTGCGGCTGGAACAGTGTGATAGTGGCTATTTAGGCGGCTGGCGATTGACTTACCAAAATTTACGCACCCCTTAGGAAATTAAAGATTGATGATTAAAGGTTAAAGTGGGGGGCAGGTTTGCAGGTGGCAGGTGGCAGGTTTGCAGGTTGCAGGTGGCAGGTGGCAGGTTGCAATCTCCCAATCTCCAATCTCCAATCTTTAATCTTTAACCTCTAATTCACTCTCTCACAAACCATTCCCTTGTTGTGGTGTCGTTTTTGAAGAACCAGAGCAGCATGTTGGCGACTTTTTCTCTGGCGCCGCCAGCCGGGTGTGTGCCGTCGTCGCTGAAGTCGCTGCATTCATAGGTGAGGCCGTCTGCACGGGGTGTCAGGCCGTCTGCCCACAGGTATGGCCCCCATGAAAGCCAGGGTACGCGGACTTCTCCTTTTGCCGGGTCGTAGTTGAGTTCGGGACGGCCGTTTATCTGGTCTTCGATGACCCACTTTACAGCAAAGCCGGATTCATAGGCGAATGGTTCCGGGTTGAGGATGCTGGCGGCGTATCCGGCGTAAATGCGGCTGGAAAGGTAGGCCATCTTCAGGTTGGGAAATTCTGTTTTGAGGCGCTGTAAAATGCCTGTCAGGTCGGCTTGTAGTGCCTGGGGGTAGACGGGGAAACTGCGCTGGGGCTGTGGGCTGGCTTGTTTTATCCAGACGATTTGGACTTGTGCCGGGGTAATGCCTGCTTCTGAGAGACGGCCGTAAATGGGTGTCCAAAAGTCGTATTCCGGGCTGTTCATGCGGTTGGCTGTGCCGCCGGGCTGGGCACCGTCTACCAGAACAACTTGCGGGTTCATATCGCTGTCGTTGGCGGCTGTTTCCTGGAATTTGCGAAATTCGCTGGTGGTGTTGGACATGCCAATGGAGAGGATGACGTAACGGCCGTTTATTGGGTCAGGGCTGCCGTTGGCATCCAGCGGCTGCATGGCTTGGGCAATGGCCAGCCCCGCCGCTTCGTGGGCGGCAGGCCGGTCGTTACTGCCGTTGGGGTAAAGGCCGCCTTCTGCTCCCTGATAGGTTCCTGTTCCCAATTCGGTTAAGGGAATTAAGCCGGTGGATGTTCCGGCACAGCCAACCAGGTCGTAGCGTGCGCCGCTTGTGCCGACACGTGTAGCTTGTTCAGGGCTGTTGGCGCTGATGCTGGTGCTGTTTTCATTGGAATTGGCGGCATCAACGGCCACCGCGCCCCCTGTGCGCTGTTCCAAAAACAGGACGATGCTGGTCATTTCTGGCTGGCAGGCTTCCAGTTGGGAAACGGCCGTTTCCAGCAGTGCCGGGTCATTGGTATCAACGGCCGTTAAAGCAGTCGCCGCGCCTTCTTCGCAGGCAGCAATGCCGTTTACAATGCGGTCGAACACTTCTTGCCGGGCGGTGCGTACGTTTAATTGGGCTAAAACAGCCTGATTCCGGGTAATTTCGTTATGCAGGGCTTTCACTTCGGCCACCCAGTCAGGGTCGTCTATGGCAGGGTTGGCAAGGTGCATTTGCAAAATGTTGACGACATCCCACACGGTGGTAGAGGAAGCGAGTAGTTGGGCGGCGAAAGGGGTGATGTTGCTTTGGCGGGTGGGAACGGCCGTGTTGGTTGGTCTGGCAGGCGGCGCGGTGGGAGATACGGCCGTTGGTGATGGCGGGCTGGTTGGCGTATGGGGAAGGGGGGTGTCAGTGGGAACGGCCGTTAACGTTGCCGCGACCGCTTGCGACACCTCCTGGTCAATCGTTGCTTGCAAATCTGGAGCAGGGGGAGCGGTGCTGCACCCCACTGCCAACAGTAGAATGAGCCAGACATAGGGCAATTGCTTCATTAAGTAAATCCTCGTTATATGAAAGGGTAAACGCATCATACTTTGATCAGATGACGCATGGCAAGCACACGGGTGCTTTATGATGATGCTTTCATTATCGGGCTGGCTGCTTACAATTTGCCTTCACGCCAAACGGCCGTTTCTATGATATAATGACAGCGCTCAAGCAAGGACTGAAAGCAATAAATTTAATATTTTGGAGATGAAAAATGTCTGGACATAGTAAGTGGTCCACCATTAAGCATAAAAAAGCGGCAGTAGATGCCAAGCGTGGCAAGCTGTTTACTCGCCTGGCAAAGGAAATTACCGTTGCCGCCCGTGAAGGGGGCGGTGATGTGGAATTTAACAACCGGTTGGCACTGGCCGTAGAAAAAGCCAAAGCTGCCAACATGCCAAAAGACAACATCGAGCGGGCTATTAAACGAGGTACGGGCGAAATTGAAGGGCTGGAATATGTTGAAATATTGTATGAAGCCTATGCGCCTCATGGGGTTGGCCTCATCATTGAAGTGGTAACGGATAATAAAAACCGTGCCATTGCCGATTTGCGCCATGCCCTGAATAAAAATGGCGGCAACATGGCCGAATCTGGTTCTGTTTCCTGGCAGTTTACCCGCAAAGGGT
>CAZRIB010000060.1:0-13493 GCA_964600035.1 uncultured Ardenticatenaceae bacterium
GAATGAATGGGCGGCGTGGGTAGCGGAATTCAGGTGGTATCATGGCCAAAGTTTAACTTGCGATTTTTTGACCGTCAAAAGGTGGCAAGCAGTAAACGCAGTTTCGTAATTCGTAACTCGTAATTTGTAACTTTCAAAGGGATTATTTGCGGGCGACTTGTTGGCGATGGTCTTCAAATAATAAGCGATCGTTGACGCTTCCTATTAAGTCGGTGTGTACCATTGCGTCGTATGAAAAGAGGATGACGTTTTTTTGAAAAGCTTGATGAACCACTTCAATGGCAGGGACAAAATCCTGGTCGCCGGTGGTGATGATGAGGGGGTTGATGTGGGGGATGCTGGCCTGCCAAACGAGATGGGCGCTAAAGTCAACATCTACCCGGCGCTGCTGGTTGCTTCCGGGGGCGCCGCTTTGCATTGGCTGTAGACGGACGATCATGCCCTGCCGTTCCATGACATCGTAAAAGGCTTGTAAGCCGGGGGGAATGCCATATGCGGTATCGAATCCGTTGAACAGGAATGTTTTTGTTTTTCCAAACAGGCTTTCCAGATGTTTTTCTGCACGCAGGTAGTCGAGTTTGAATTTCCCCTCACTAGCTTTGACAACATAGCCTACGTCAACCAGCCAAACGGCCGTATTTTTTTTGTTTTTCATGGGTTACCTTTCTTTGAAAATTGGCTTGTCTGGTGGCAGATGACGACGTTTGGCCAACTCGTTTTTTTTGGATCGTTCGTTTCAGTATAAAAGTGAGGGGGCTTTTATTCAAGGGCAATCCTGCTAAAATCAAATATAAGCGGAGCGACAAGATTCCAGGAAAAGGTAAACGATGGTAAAAGCGAATTCAAAAATTCAAGGGCGAGCGATCGCGCCGATTGTAGATGTCGGGTGTCTTTTGGCGGCGGCTGTTGGCCTGCCTACGGCCGTTTCCTTTCTCACGCAGCACCAGTCAGAAACAGCGACACTGCTGGTTGTTGGCTTCATTTTTTACTGCCTGGCTGTGTATTGGCTCAAGCGGTTAGAACCAGCAGATACACCAGAAAAAATACCCGCCTGGCTGGATTGGCTGCTGCAGCCGCGCATGTTGCGCTTGTTGGGGGCAGGCTTTGCCCTGTTCTTTACCACGTTAGTCGCTTTGCAGCTTGGCTATTTTGATGCTATTTTCCAGGTTGATGTGCGTGAATTGGGATCTGGCGAATCGGCATCTTTGTTGGCCTATGCGCCGGGCGCGTGGCTGGCTGGCTTTTTAATTTATTTACTCATCCTGGGTTCTACCGCGCCGCCTACAATTTTGCACACAAACGGCCGTTACCTATTGTGGCAAACTTTAGGGCTGGTTGGGGTGAATGGCATGGTGCTGCTGGTAACGGCCGTACTGGCAACCTACAACCTGTCATGGGTATGGGCACTGCCTTTGCTGCTGATCTTCGCCTTCATGTTTATCCCGCCGCGCCTGGTTTATTGGCAAAAACGGCCGTCTGCCTTAAGCTTACTCACCTTTGTGACCTTTCTCATTGCCATCACAGCAATGCTTTTTATTTAGGAACGAGAATGAAATAACCTACAAAACTGAGATTGGAGATTAGAGATTGGAGATCGGTGTAATCTCTAATCTCCCGTAAGTTATTAAATCTTTATTGTTTAACATAACAGGAATTTAATACCCGATACCAAAAATAACTATGACAAACGAAACTGAACAACAAGAAACGATACAAGAACCAGAAAACAGTCTGCCCGCAGTTACATTGGCAGACCTGCCGCCAGAATGGACAGAAGCCGTAAAACGAGCGGGCTGGCCCACTTTGATGCCTGTGCAGGCCAAAGCCATGCCCTACATTGTGGCTGGCCGCGACATCATGGTGCAGTCGCGCACGGGCAGCGGCAAAACGGGCGCGTTTTTGCTGCCCGCATTGGATCGCATTAACCGCTATCAGGCCAGCACGCAGGTGCTGGTGCTGGCACCCACTCGTGAATTGGCCGCGCAAGTAGCCCGTGAAGCAGAAGTGTTGGCCGGTGACAGTGGTGTGCGGATAACGGCCGTTTATGGCGGTGTTGGTTACGGTAAACAGCTTGCCCAACTCCGAGAAGGGGCACACCTTGTCGTCGGCACACCTGGCCGCATTCTCGACCACCTCAAGCGCGGCACGCTGAAACTGGACAACTTAAAACTGCTCATTTTTGACGAAGCCGACCGCCTGCTTTCCATGGGCTTCTTCCCCGATATGCGCCGCCTGTATGATTACCTGCCCAAAAAAGTGCAGTGCGCCATGTTTTCGGCCACATTCCCCGCATCTGTTTTGCGTCTCGCCGATCTCTTCCTTACCAACCCTGACTTTTTAGGCCTCAGCCGTGACGGGGTTCATGTGGCAGAGACGGAACACATTGTTTATGAAGTGGCCAGCATGGACAAAGATCGCAGTCTGATACGCATCATTGAATTTGAAAATCCAGAATCTGCCATCATTTTTTGCAATACCAAGGTCAAGGTTCATTATGTCAATGTGGTGCTGCGAAGATTTGGCTATAATGCCGATGAATTAAGCGCCGATTTACCCCAAAACGCCCGCGACAAGGTGATGAAAAAATTACGGGAAGGCAAAGTGCGCTTTTTGGTGGCTACAGATGTGGCCGCACGGGGCATTGATATTAGCGACTTGTCTCATGTCTTTATTTATGAAGTGCCGGAAGACCCGGAGCAGTATATTCACCGGGCGGGGCGGACGGGACGAGCCGGGGCCGCAGGCACGGCCGTTACCCTCATTGACGGTTTCATCGAAAAAGCCGCGCTCAAGCGCATCCAGACCAAATACAACATTGATTTTGAAACCCGCACTGTGCCCTCTGAAGAGGATGTGGCGAACCTCGTCAGCCAGCGCCTGACCAGCCGGTTGGAAGCCCAACTGCGCGAGCGGGACAAGTTGAAGGTGGAACGGATGGAGCGCTTCCTGCCTTTGGCTAAATCGCTGGCAGAAAGTGAGGAGCTGCTGCCATTGGTAGCAATGCTGTTGGACGACACCTACCAGCAAATGCTTCATCAACCGCCAGAAACGCTGGATGTCAGTCCGCCGGAAAAAGAACAAGCCCGGCAAAAACCCAAAAAACGCCGCCGGGGGCGTGGACGTGGGCGGCGCGGTGGCAAGTGATGGGGCACAACCAATAACTAATCTTTACTATCCCCCCCATCCCCCTTATGGCTCCAGAACAAAAACGGCCGTTGTGGCCAGCCAGTTTGCTCCCCAATTTACCGGGGCACGGCGATGCCCTGCCAGATAGGTTTGCCGGGTCACGCGAATGCCAATTTGCTGGCAGTAGGCCAAAAAGTCTTGAATGGTAAGGGCTTGCCAGCGCGGGGCACTGTACCAGGGTTCTGGCAGGTCTGGGGCGGCGGGCATACGGCCGTTTACCAGCAGCCCCAGCCGGCAGCGCCAAAAGCCCCAATTGGGCAAACTAACAATGGCGTGATGCCCCACACGCAGCATCTCACTTAACACCAGTGCCACGTTGTCTAAAAAAGGCAGTGTTTGGCTGAGCACGACATAATCGAAACTCAAGTCGGGGTAATCGGCCAACCCCTCTTCCAGATTGCCCTGGCGTACACTTAGCCCGCGCCGGACACAGGCCAGTACACCCTCTTCGCTTAGCTCCACGCCACGGCCGTTTACCCCCTTTTCTTGCTGCAAAAAGGCCAGCAGCGCCCCATCGCCACAGCCCAGGTCCAGCACCTTCGCCCCGGCTGGTATCAACTCTGCCACAGCCAGCAAGTCCGGGCGGAGCAAAGGGGAGGAGTTGTTATTTTGTCCTGCCGCATACATACCCTTTAATCCTTAATCATCGATCTTTGTTTCATTCGCCAGCCGCTGCAAAAAGCTGCCCAAAAGCCCGGTCATGGTGTCCACTTCCAGCAGGAAGGCATCATGCCCCCAGGAACTTTCTATGTCCAGGTAGGTTACATCTGCGCCAACGGCCGTTAATGCCCGCACCAACTCCTTGCTGTGATAAGTGGGATACAGCCAGTCACTGGTAAAGCTGACAACCAAAAATTTAACATCTGTACTGTTGGCAAAAGCCGCCGATAATGACCCGGTTGGCTGTGTCAGATCAAAATAATCCATCGCCTTGGTGACGTACAAGTAGCTGTTGGCATCAAACCGGCGCGTAAATTTATTACCGTTGTAAGTCAGGTAGCTCTCCACTTCAAACTCGGTTTGAAACTCATAGCCGTATTTTTCCTGCTCACGCAGCCGCCGTCCAAATTTGGCCTGCATCGATTCTTCACTCAGGTAAGTGATATGGCCGACCATGCGGGCAACGGCCAGCCCTGCATCTGGCTTGCGGGGGCTGTCGTAGTAGTTGCCGTGCTGCCAGTTGGGGTCGGCGTAGATGGCCTGCCGCCCTACTTCGCTGAAGGCGATGAGCATGGGGCTGTGGCGGGCTGTGGTTGCCAAAGGGATGGCCGCCCGAATGCGGTGTGGGTGATGGGCGGCCCATTCCAATGTTTGCATGCCGCCCATTGAGCCGCCAGCTACGCAAAAGAGGGTGTCAATTTCCAGGTGGTCGATGAGGGCAACCTGGGCGCGTACCATGTCGCCAATGGTGACAACGGGGAAGGAGAGAGCATACGGCCGTTTCGTTTCCGGGTTTATGCTCATGGGGCCGCTGGAGCCGTAACAGCTTCCCAACACGTTGCTGCAAATGACAAAATAGCGGTCTGTGTCGAACGCCTTGCCGGGGCCAATGCAGTCATCCCACCAGCCCGGCTTGCTGTCGCCGGGATGATAGCCTGCCGCGTGGGCGCTGCCGCTCAGGGCATGGCAAATGAGAATGGCATTGCTCTTGTCGGCGTTCAGTGTGCCGTAGGTTTCGTAGGCAATGGTGACTGGGCTGAGGGATGCGCCGCTTTCCAGGGGAAACGGCCGTTCCTGGGCAAAAGTAAACGTCTGTGTTTCTACCTGTCCAATAGAAGTTGTGGGAATCATCGCGTGGTCCAAAAACCGTAAAACCGCCATTCGGGAAACGGCCGTTTTTACGGCTTCCAAATGACGGTTTACGGAATATCGAGTTAACTATGCCTTGTCCAAAGCCTGCTCCAAATCCCAGAGAATATCGTCAATATCCTCAATGCCAATACTCAGGCGGATAAAATCGGGCTTCACGCCAGCGCTGGCCAACTCAGCCTCATTAAGCTGGCTGTGCGTCGTGCTGGCCGGGTGAATCGCCAGGCTTTTTGCATCACCCACATTTGCCAGATGGCTCAAGAGCTGCAAATTGTTAATAAACCGCTTTCCGGCTTCCGCACCACCCTGAATACCAAAGCCCAAAATAGCGCCGGGGCCTTTTGGCAAATACTTTTTGGCACGTTCGTAATGCGGGTGGCCGGGCAAACCGGGATAAGAAACCCAGTTCACTTTCGGATGTGCTTCCAAAAATTCTGCCACAGCCTGCGCATTGGCGACATGGCGGTCCATTCGCAAACTCAGCGTTTCAACCCCTTGCAGCGTTTGCCAACTGTTAAACGGTGCCTGGCATGCGCCAATGTCGCGCAAAATTTGCACCCGCGCTTTAATGGCAAACGGCGGCAATCCCACACCGTCCAGGTCGGCATAGACAAGGCCATGATAACTGGGGTCTGGTTCGGTAAAGTTGGGGAAACGGCCGCTTCGCCAATCAAAATTCCCGCCATCTACAATCACCCCGCCAATCGTAGTGCCGTGCCCGCCAATAAATTTGGTTGTTGAGTGTGTCACAATATTTGCGCCCCACTCAAATGGGCGGCACAGGTAAGGCGTGGCAAACGTATTATCAATAAGCAAAGGAATGTGGTGCTTTTGCGCAATGGCAGACACTTCCTCAAAGGGGAACACGGTAATGTCTGGATTGCCCAGTGTCTCGCCATAAATAATTTTGGTGTTAGGGCGAATAGCCGCCTCAAAAGCCGCCGGATCATTGGGGTCTACCAGTGTTACCTCAATGCCCAGCCGTGGAAACGTGTAGTTAAACTGGTTGTATGTGCCGCCATACAACCGGCTGCTGCTTACAATGTGGTCACCAGCTCCGCACAAGGTCAGAATAGCCATTGTTTGTGCCCCATGTCCGCTGCTGGCTGCCAATGCGGCCACGCCCCCTTCCAGGTTTGCCAGACGCTGCTCCAGTACGTCTGTGGTTGGGTTCATGATGCGGGTGTAAATGTTGCCCAACTCTTTCAGGGCAAACAGATTTGCCGCGTGTTCGGTATCCTTGAAGTTGAAACTGGTTGTTTGGTAAATGGGGACGGCGCGGCTGCCGGTGGCCGGGTCTGGCTGCTGACCGGCATGAAGCTGCCGGGTGGTGAAGCCAAAAGTTCGTGTGTTGCTCATGTGAGTTATCTCCTTATTTGGGCACTGCTGCCCTTTTGTGGTGCGTCACACTGGAAATAAAAAACCCTCTGCATTTGCGAGAGGGTCAGAGCGGCTATTCTGGTTTTGCCCCGGTTATGGGCGGGGAATGAAAAGACGGATCGTCTACATTCATCTTCCAGATTACTCTGACGGAATTGGCACCCTGACGCTGTTTTGCCGGGTTGCCGAGGTTTCTTCGGGCCGTTCCCTCCACCTCTCTGGATAAAAGTGACGCTATGCAATTGTTGGAGAACACTATAAAGGGCAACGGCCGTTTGGTCAAGCTCAATGTGCCTAAAGGTTGCGGAGGGTTTTCTGTACACCTTTCACAAGAGCGCTGCTTTTGGTAAACGAAAAGGGAACGGATGATAGCGGCCGTTCCCTTTTCACAAAGAAGAAATAAATGGTACTGTTTTAAGTAAGATTGGTTCAATTTCCGAAATTGAACCAATCTGCCTCTCTAAAATCCGGCATGATTATGCGGGCAGCGGTTCACCCTCTTCAAACTGCGCTTCCTCTGTAGAGCCTGCCAATGCCGTTGTGGAAGCCTGCCCACTGGTAATGACCATTTGCACCTCGTCAAAATAGCCTGCGCCCACAAAACTCTGGTGCTTCACAGCCCGGTAACCTTTTGTCTGCTGCAATTCAAATTCCCGTTCTTGCAGGCGTGAGTAAGCCGCCATGCCCTCATCCTTGTAGGCTGTTGCCAGCTCAAACATGCTGGTGTTTAAGGCGTGGAAGCCAGCCAGGGTGACAAACTGGAATTTGTAGCCCATTTTGCCCAACTCCTGCTGGAATTTGGCAATGGTTTCTTTGTCCAGATTGGCCAGCCAGTTAAATGATGGCGAGCAGTTGTAGGCCAACATCTTGCCGGGGAATTTGGCATGAATGGCTTCCGCAAACTGCCGGGCTTCTTCCAGGTTGGGGTGGGAAGTTTCGCACCAGATGACATCGGCGTATGGGGCGTAGGCCAGCCCGCGTGCGATAGCCATTTCCAGCCCGCCGGTGATGCGGTAGAAGCCTTCGCCGGTGCGTTCTCCGGTCAGGAATGGGTGGTCGCGGTCGTCAATGTCGCTGGTAATGAGTTGGGCGCTGTCGGCGTCTGTGCGGGCAACGATGATGGTTGGCACGCCGGACACGTCGGCCGCCAGGCGGGCAGCAACGAGTTTTTGGATAAATTCGCGGGTGGGGACGAGGACTTTGCCGCCCATGTGGCCGCATTTTTTGGCTGATGAGAGCTGGTCTTCAAAGTGGACGCCTGCCGCACCGGCTGCAATCATGGCTTTCATGAGTTCAAATGTGTTGAGTGTGCCGCCAAAGCCGGATTCGGCATCGGCGACGATGGGGGCGAACCAGTAGGTGTTGTCGGTTTCGTCGAGGTGGTAGATTTGGTCGGCGCGCTGGAGGGCGGCGTTGATGCGCTGTACCAGTTTCGGGGCGCTGTCTGCCGGGTAGAGGCTTTGGTCGGGGTAGGTTTGACCGGCGCCGTTGGCATCGGCGGCTACCTGCCAGCCGCTGAGGTAGATGGCTTTGAGTCCGGCCTGTACCATTTGGACGGCCTGGTTGCCGGTGAGGGCGCCGAGGGCGTGGACGTATGGATCTTCTTTCATGAGCTGCCACAGTCGTTCTGCGCCCATGCGTGCCAGTGTGTGTTCTATTTGAATGGAACCACGCAGGCGAAGAACGTCTTGTGGGGTATACGGCCGTTCAATGCCCTGCCAGCGTTTGTTGAATTTCCAATCTTCTGCCAATTTGTTGATTTCGTGTTGGTTCATGGTTTAGCTCCTGAATATGATGAACTGTGAAAACTTGTAATTTGTAACTGCTAGGGCAGTGTTTCATAAGCTGGCAAGGTGAGAAAGTCGGTGAATGTGTCGGCGGTGATGAGTTCGTCGAAAATGTGACCGGCTTGCTCGTAGTGGCCTTGTTTGTATGCTGCTTCGCCGACGCGGGCGCGGAGGGAGGCCAGCCCTTCTTGCAGCATTTGCCGGAACAGCGCCGGGGTGATGGTACGGCCGTCATCCATTTGGGCGCGGCTGTGTACCCACTGCCACAACTGCGACCGTGAAATTTCGGCCGTGGCCGCGTCTTCCATGAGGTTGTAAATGGGCACACAGCCATTGCCGCCCAGCCATGCCGCAAGGTATTGAATGCCCACGTCGATGTTGGTGCGTACGCCATCTTCTGTAATTGCGCCCTCTGGCATTTGGAGTAAGTCAACGGCCGTTACGTGAACATCTTCGCGCTTGCGGTGAATCTGGTGAGGGGTAGGCATATATTTATCAAACTCAGCTTTGGCAATGGCTACCAGTCCGGGATGGGCAACCCAGGTGCCGTCATGCCCGTCTTTGGCTTCGCGTTCTTTGTCTTTACGTACTTTTTCCAGTGCGGCTTCGTTGGCTGCCGGGTCATTTTTAATGGGAATTTGTGCGGCCATGCCGCCCATGGCATGGATGCCCCGGCGGTGGCAGGTTTTAATGGTCAGCAGGGAGTAAGAGCGCATCATGTGGGTGGTCATGGTTACTTGTGCCCGGTTGGGAAAGACGTAGCCAGGCCAGCTGCGGAATTTGCGAATGGCGCTGAAAATGTAGTCCCAGCGGCCACAGTTGAGACCGGCAGAATGGTCTTTAAGCTCCCATAAAATTTCGTCCATCTCAAAGCTGGCCAAAATGTTTTCGATGAGAACTGTTGCCCGGATTGTGCCTTGGGGAATGCCTAATTCGTCCTGTGCCATCACAAAAACATCATTCCACAAGCGGGCTTCGTGGTGGCTTTCCAGTTTGGGCAGGTAGAAGTAGGGGCCGCTGCCCTGGGCAATGAGGGTTTTGGCGTTGTGGAAGAAGAAGAGGCCAAAGTCAAAGAGGGAGGCAGAGATGGTACGGCCGT
Source organism: uncultured Ardenticatenaceae bacterium (assembly GCA_964600035.1). Classification (GTDB taxonomy): domain Bacteria; phylum Chloroflexota; class Anaerolineae; order Promineifilales; family Promineifilaceae; genus CAZRIB01. The sequence continues at coordinate 9,262 of CAZRIB010000060.1, forward strand.
CTACCATCACATGCTTTTCGTGCAAATGCCAGCCACGCGGCCGTACCATCAACGTAGCCGTTTCCTCATTTAATTCATAATGCTTGCCATTTGGATTGGTAAACGTAATGGTTCTATTCACCGCATCGCGCAAATTAATTTGCCCGGCAATCGTGCCTTCCCAGGTGGGGGAGTGAGAATCTTCGAAATCAGCCATAAAGACATTCGCGCCAGAATTAAGCGCATTAATAATCATCTTGCGGTCAACCGGACCGGTAATTTCCACCCGGCGATCCTGCAAATCATCGGGGATGGGGGCCACTGTCCACTCGCTCTCTCGAATTTCCCGTGTTTCCGGCAGAAAATCCGGCTTTTCGCCAGCGTCCAGCCGCGCTTGCCGGGCATCCCGGTCTTTTAGCAATGCCAGGCGGCGTTCACCAAAAGCCCGTTCCAGCCTGGTGACAAATGCCAATGCTTCTGGCGTTAATATCTCGGCAAATTGTGGCGTAATTTCCCCGGTGATGGTGATGTCGGTCGGCTGAATCATGCGGTCCCTCCTGCAAAAATGACAATGTATGACGAAAAATTGATGATTAAAGCGTGTTTCCAATTCTCTGTTAGCGAAAATTCGCTAAACGTGAATTCAGTATAATAATTGACTTGATAATTGTCAAGCGAAAATTCGCTTTACGGCGAAAATTCGCCAAATTTGTGCTATACTATCGAGCAGCAAGCGGATTTTTGGGCGTTGACCAGAAATGAAATTGGGGATTGGAGACTAGTACACGTAACCCGAAGCCCGTATACCGTTTTCCGACGAAGTTACCAGAGGTAGCGCGCACGAATTACAAATTACGAATTACTGAATACTGAATACGGGTACCAGGGAATGGGGGGCAGCTTTAATTATTAATCGATTAATCATGAATCATTTTTACAAAGGATTATGACATGGCGGCTAAATTAGTGAACATCATTTTTGGGATGAAAATTCGACAGGCACGGATGGAAACCGGATTGTCGCTGACTGATTTTGCCAGTGCCTGTGACCTGTCTGCATCGTATGTGACAGAGATTGAGAAAGGGCGTAAATATCCCCGCGCAGACAAAATTATGCGCATGGCAGATGTATTGGGTAAAAGCTATGATGATCTGGTTTCGATTAAGCTGGATACGTCACTGGCTTATCTGGAGTCAACGTTGTCTTCCTCGATTTTGCGGCGTTTTCCTTTTGAGGAGTTTGGGCTGGAGATGGGGGATTTGATGCAGCTTTTGACGCGGGAACCGGAGAAGGTGAGTGCTTTGCTGCATGCGATTTTGGAAATTTTCCGCCGGTATGATTTGCAGGATGAGGAGTTTTTGAGGGGGGCGCTGCGTTCTTATCAGGAGATTCATGAGAATTATTTTCCTGAGATTGAGGATGCGGCCGTTTCGTTTACGCAGCAGTATGGTGAAAAATATGGCATTCATGAGGATGAGCCGGTTGCTCTGGAAGCGCTGCAGCAGCTCCTTGAAAATGAGTACGGCTACGAGATAGACACCACCACAATTGCTGAAAATGAGGTGTTGTCTGGATACCGTTCTATTTTTGTGCCGGGGGAACGGCCGAAATTTTACTTCAACAGCAGGCTGTACGCTCGCCAGATAAAATTTTTACTGGCAAGAGAATTGGGGTATCAATTTCTAAAAATTGAAGAACGGTCAACTATTTCCCATCCCGAAGAGATTGTTTCCTTCCATCAACTGCTCAATGATTACCGGGCGGCCTATTTTGGCGGCGCACTGCTCATGCCGCGTAAGGCCGTTTTGGTCGACTTGCAGACATTTTTTAGCCAGACTATGTGGCAGCCCAAAATGCTGGCAGATATGTTAAGTAAGTTTGATGTGACACCGGAGATGTTGTTTTATCGGTTTAGTGAATTGATTCCCCAACATTTTGGGATTCAGATTCATTTTTTGCGGTTTCATGAAGTCAATGGTTCTTTTAAGCTGGTGAAGCATTTGAATATGAACCAGCTAAGCGTGCCAAGTGGCATTGGCTTAAATGAGCATTATTGCCGCCGCTGGCTTTCTGTGCGGCTGCTGCGGGAGATGAAAGCGGCGCAGTTGTCGGGGAATTGGGAGCGTTTTCCGCTGCCGGGTATTCATATTTCCCGCTTTGTGGATTCCAGTGACCGGTTTGTGGCGATTGGGTTTGCGCGGTCGCTGGTGCTTTCGCCGGATGTAAATAGTTCGGTGACGGTGGGTTTTCGGATTACGCCGAATTTGGCTAAGACGGTGCGGTTTTTAGATGATCCGGCGATTTCGCATGTGGTGATTAATGAGACGTGTGAGCGCTGTCCGTTAACGGCCGTTGAGTGTGATGTGCGTGCGGCGGAACCGGTGGTGCTGGAAGCTGAAAAGCAAAAAGCCGCCCGAAAAGCGGCATTGGCGGCAATAATAGGCCAATCGTAAATTTACAGGCTGGTGCTCTTTAACAAGCAGGCTAATAATTGGGATGCGGCCGTTTCCCATGTAAAGCGGCGCACATTGGCAAAACCCGCCTGCACAAGCCGCTGACGCAGTTCCCCGTCCTCAGCCAGTTGGCGCATTGCCTGGGCAATTGCTTCTGTGTCCAGCGGGTCTACCAGCAAAGCCCCGTCCCCGGCAATTTCTGGCAGGGAGCTGGTGTTGGCGGCCAAAACGGCCGTACCACATGCCTGTCCCTCCAGCAAAGGAAAGCCAAACCCCTCATATAAAGATGGATAAACAAGCAGTTGTGCCCCTGAAATGAGCGCGGCCTTGTCGGTTTCTGGCACAAAGCCGATGAAGCGGATGCGTGCGCGGACATTTTCTGGCAGGTTGGCGGCGGCATCCAGAATGGGCTGCGAAAGCCAGCCTTGTTTGCCGGCCAGCACCAGTTGATGGTGGGGCAGGTTGGCGGCGGCAAAGGCTTCGATGACGCGCACGAGGTTTTTTCGTGGTTGGATTGTGCCAATGTAGAGCAGATAGGGTTGTTTGATGTGGCAGCGGCTGGTAACGGCCGTAATGGTGGCAGGGTCAGTAACGGCCGTTAACGCCGGATCAATGCCCGGATACACTACCCGCACCTTCTCTGGCGCAATACCATCCAGGCGCACCAAATCATCCTTTGTTGCCTGCGAATCTGCCACCACCAAACGGCTGCGGCGGGCATTATGGCGCGTAGACCAGCGCAAATAAAGCCGCTGTCCCAGTGGGTGTGCCTGCGGAAAGTGGTGATAACCCAAATCATGCACCGTCGCCACAGACGGCCCAAAATAGGAAACCGGAATGACATGCGCCGGGGTAAAGAAAACATCAGGGGGGTGTTGGTGCAGTTCAGCCGCCAGCCGGAGATGGGTCCACAGGCGAGGAAAAGGGATGACCACATGCGTTACCTGTGTTGAAGTGGGAAACAGGTCTGCTGGCGGCGGCTGGTTAAAGTAGAGGCGAACGTGATGACCGGCTGCTTCTGCCTGGGGGAGCAGCGCCTGGATGAGAAAAGAGGCGTAGGCTTCTGTGCCGGTGCGCTGCCGGGTGACAGCGCGGCTGGCATCAATGCCAATCAGGGTCATGGTGATTGGGTGTTAAATGGGCAGCCTGTACCAAACGTCACAAAATCATCAGCTACCCAGCCCTCATCGCCGAATACAGAACGGACACGTACCCAGGTGAAGCCGTTGGCCTGCTGAGGCGGGTCATCAAAGACAGTCAAAATGGAGCCGTCTTGCAAAATGGCGACATCTGCACCGCCGGGTGCATCGCGCAGGGTTAGCCCATTGCCAAACGTCCCCTCTACCACGCCCCGGCAAATTGTTGCCGTTGGCGTTGGTGTGGGCAGGCTTAGATCCGGGGTGGCGGTAGGTGTGGGCAGCGGCGGGAAATTGTCCACAACTGGTTCCGGGGTGGGGGTGGCTGCGCCGTTGGTGGATGTGGTTTCTGCTGGCAGGTCTTCTGCGGTTAGCTGCATACGGTCGTTGATGAGCAGACCGACGGCCGCCGCAAAGAGCAGAACGGTTACGAACAGGGTGCGGTTTGCCTGGCGCAAAATGGCCTCGCGCTCCAATGTGTAGAAACGGGCGCCGCCTCTGCGTATGTTGCGGTAGGTGAATACGGCCGTAAACAGGCCGATAATAGACAAGATAATAGGTAAAGTTATGCCACTCATAATAAATTAACGATTAGATGATTAAAGATTGATGCTTAAAAACTGGAGATTGGAGATTAGAGATTTGTTACCTCATGTTCTCCTG
>CAZRIB010000061.1:0-13278 GCA_964600035.1 uncultured Ardenticatenaceae bacterium
TACACAAGTACAAAGTTTCACTGAGAAAAAAGAGAAAACGCCCTGTTCTCCGTGTAACTTTTTGCATTCTTCGTGCAGCTCTGTGTTCCATCTAAACGGATACTTACCATCTTTGCAGTTTTCAGCAAAGCACAAAAAAGGACGCAGGATTAACCTTGATTTTCAGGATTGCATCAACCTAACTGCAAGATAATCTGCGTTAATCCTGAAAATCCGCGTCCAAAACCAAAAAAAGTACAAACATAATGATGTATTTTCATTGGCAAACAAAAAGCGTGCAGCCACTTTTCGCTGCACGCTTCTTTTTAGGGGCTAACCAATCAGCCGCCATCACACCTCGTGACGACGACGGCGCACCCACTTTTCAATTTCAACTGCAATAAACACAACAGAACTGGCAATCAACGCCCAAACCAATTCCATCGCCTTTAATGGCACGGTATTAAACACATTTTGCAAAAATGGCACATAAATCAATGCCAACTGCAGCACAAACGTCAAGGTCACAGCCAAAACCATCAATTTATTTGACCAAAAACCAATAGTGAAAATTGAGTCGATATTCGACCGAATAGCCAACGCATTACCCATTTGAGCAAGGGTCAAGGTTGTAAACACCATAGTCTGCCATGTCCCATGTTCTGCAGCACCCGGCTCCCAATAAATCCAACCCATAAAGAGGGAAACCAACCCCATCAAAATACCAATCCAGATTATTTGCTGCCCCATTCCCCGGCTAAAGATACTCTCTTCCGGACGGAAAGGCGGCCGTTTCATAATGCCTCGTTCGCTGTCTTCAACAGCCAAAGCCAGCCCAGGCAGCCCATCCGTTACCAGGTTAATCCATAAAATTTGCAGCGGAACCAGCGGCAAAGGCATACCTAAAAATGGCGCAGCCAGCATAACAATGAGTTCACCAGTATTACTGGACAACGTGTATTTGATAAATTTGCGGATATTGTCGTAAACCTTGCGCCCTTCTTCAACGGCCGCAACTATCGTGGCAAAATTATCATCCAGCAGCACCATTTCCGCCGCTTCTTTGGAAACGTCTGTACCGGTAACACCCATCGCCACACCAATATCGGCCTTTTTCAGGGCTGGCGCATCATTCACACCATCCCCCGTCATGGCAACCACATGCCCCTTATCTTGCAAAGCTTCAACGATATTTAGCTTATGTTCCGGCGATACCCGGGCATAAACAGAAATATCCTCGACGACCTCCTCAAGTTCTTCAACAGACATGGTCGCCAATTGACGGCCTGTTAAGTTGTGGTCATTTGCAGCAATGGTTAAATCTTTGGCAATGTGTTGGGCAGTTAAGGGATGGTCGCCTGTAATCATGACTGGACGAATACCGGCCGTGCGGCACTCGTCTACGGCCGTTTTCACTTCCGGTCTTGGCGGGTCAATCATCCCCATCAACCCGACAAACGTCATCTCCTGCTCAATTGCCTCATCATCCAGCCCCTCAATACTCTCCAACGGCCTGAATGCCACCCCCAACACACGCTGCCCCTGCTGCGCCAACTTCGCATTTGCCGCCAAAATGCGTTCCCGCATCGCATCATCCATTGGCACAACCTGCTCACCCGTCCACACAAAAGTAGACACATCCAGCAAGCTGTCCACCGCTCCTTTGGCAAAAGCCACATAAGGCGACCCATGCCAGGGCGAAAAAATCTCTTGGGCATCCTTATTAATTTGATGCACCGTCGTCATCCGCTTCCGTTCCGACGTAAACGGCACTTCCGCCACGCGGGGCCAGCGCTTGTCCAGCTCCGGCTTACGGAATCCCGCCCGTGCCGCTGCCACTACCAATGCGCCTTCCGTCGGGTCACCAATGGCAATTTCGGAGCCGTCTTCGTTAATTTGCAGCAGCGCATCATTGGCCAATGCCCCCGCCTTCAACAAAGCAGTAATGGTGAGCCTGCTGGGATGCACTTCATCGACAACCTCATTCACCCGCACGCCCACTTCATTTTGAACCGCTTCAAATGCCTCCGTTCGGCCAGCCACATCCAGCATGGTGACGGTCATTTTGTTCTCTGTCAGCGTGCCTGTCTTATCGGAACAAATAACCGTGACAGACCCCAATGTTTCCACAGCAGGCAGTTTGCGAATGAGGGCATTACGTTTCAACATGCGCTGTGAGCCTAACGCGAGGGTAATTGTGACCACAGCGGGCAAGCCTTCTGGTACGGCCGCTACCGCCATACTAATACCCGTCAAAATCAACACTTCCCAGGATTCACCACGCAGCCGCCCCAAAATCACCACAACCACGATGATACCCAGCGCAACCCAGGCCAATTTTGTACCCAAATCACCCAATCGCCGCTGTAGAGGCGTTTCTTCCTGCTCCACATTTTGAATCAGGTCGGCAATTTTCCCCAGCTCTGTAGACATGCCCGTGCCGGTAATAATGGCTAACCCGCGCCCATAGGTCACAATCGTGCCCATAAACACCATATTGCGCTGGTCACCTGTGGTCACATGCTCTGACTGGATGGGGTCGGTTGATTTTTCGACAGCTTCAGATTCGCCTGTGAGGGCGGCTTCCTGCACGCGTAAATTGATGCTTTGCACTAAACGGCCGTCTGCAGGCACCATATCACCAGCTTCCAGCATCACCACATCACCCGGCACCAGCTCCCGCGCCGAAATTTCCACAACCTTGCCATCGCGCCGAACCCGCACATTGGGCACAGCCAACTTCTTTAATGCGGCAATGGCTTGCTCCGCCCGATATTCCTGCGTCACCCCCAATACAGCATTCAAGATGACAATTGCCAAAATCACCACAACATCCGTCATTTCGCCCAAAAAGGCAGAAACCACCGCAGCAATGATTAAGATGACTACCATGATTTCACGGAGTTGTTCCCACAAAATCTGCCAGACCGGCTTTGTGCCGCGATCAATCAGCTCATTCAAGCCATACTTTTGCAGTCGTCGGGCGGCTTCTGCTGAAGTAAGCCCTGTTTCGACATCAGTTTCAAGCGCTTTGACAACGGCCGTTACATCATCCTGAAACCACTTTTTCATTTGTATTTTCTTCCCTCTTTCCATGCGGCAAAACAGGCAAAACATGCCTTTTTCTTGCCTGAATTTTGTTCACCATAAACGCAGTTAAGTATAGCACACCCCATACAAGAAAAGTTTTATGGCCGAAGAATATGACAATCATCACCTGACATGACGGCCGTTTCCAACCTACCACAACACAACATGACAACATTCACCTGTCCCAACGGCCGTTCCCAAGTATAATCCCCGCCATTCACAACAGCAGACAAAACAAAAATGATGCTTAATCATGCCAAAAACCAACTGCAAAACACGCAAAGGACGCAAAGAAACACCAGAGAAAAATTTGTAAAATCCGTGTAATTCGTGGCTTTTTTCGGAGCAGCCATCACTTTAATCTCCAATCTCCAATCTCCAATTTCTAATCTCTAATCCCAAATCTCCAACGGAGGCAAAACATCCAAATGAGTAACACCTACATACCAGAACGCGCCCTTTTCATCTACGCCCACCCCGACGACATCGAATTCGGCGTCGCCGGCACAGCCGCCCTTTGGGCTAAACACGGCGCAGAAGTCACTTACATTGTCATTACAGACGGCAACGTTGGCAGCCACGAAGACACCATGACCCGCGAAGAACTCGCGCAGCTTCGTCGCACCGAACAAACCGCAGCCGCCAACGTCGTCGGCGCAAAATGCATCTTCCTCGGCTACCACGACGGCCTCTTGCAGCCAACCCTGGAGCTGCGCAAAGAACTCGTGCGTCATATACGCACCATCCGCCCAAACGTTGTTGTTTGCGGCGATCCAACCGCATTTTTCCCCAGCGACACCTACATTAACCATCCAGACCACCGCGCCGCTGCTCAGGCCGCACTAGAAGCCGTCTTCCCCGCCGCAGAAATGAACCTGCTCTACCCCGACTTGCTAGAAGAAGGTCTTACCGGTCACAAAGTAAATTACGTCTACGTCAGTTTTGGGGACAAGGCCAACTACTATGTTGACATCACCGAAACGATCGACCTAAAAATAAAAGCCTTACGTCAGCACAAAAGCCAGCTAGGCGATTGGGATCCAGAAGAACGGATTAAAAACTGGGCGGCAGAAGTCGGCAGCAAAGTCGGCTTTGCCTACGCCGAACGCTTCCGCCGCATTGTGCAAAAACCGGTCGAACAGGACAAAGATAATTAACAAATCTGGAGATTAGAGATTAGAAATTGGAGATTAGGGATTGCAGACAGCATTAATCTCTAATTCTCCCAATCTCCAATCTCCCCAAAAGGAGCACCTCATGACTTTCAAACATTTAGGGAAATTAATGATTGTCCTCATGATAGCTTTGGGCACGGCCGTTTCCCTGCATGCCCAAACAGACGACGAATCAACCATTCCCCCACCAGACAGCGTCACCATCGCCGGAACCATCCAGCCCCAACTCGGCTGCTCCGGCGAATGGAACACCACCTGCGCCGAAAGCCAACTCACCTACGATCCGGCCAACGATATTTGGTGGGCAACCTTTGAACTGACCGCAGGCAGCTACGAATACAAAGCCGCCCTCAACGGCACATGGGACGACAACTACGGCCTAAACGCCGAATATTACGGCCCCAACATCCCGCTGGAAGTACCAGAAGATGGCCCCGTCACCTTCTGGTACGACCACAAAACACGCTGGGTCAGCGACAGCATCAACAGCATCATTGCCACCGTTCCCGGCAGCTTTCAGGATGAACTAGGCTGCGCTGGCGACTGGCAGCCCGAATGTTTGCGCTCCATGCTGCAAGACCCCAACGGCGACGGCCTCTACACCTTCATCACTGTTGACATCCCCCCCGGCGACTATGAAGCCAAAGTGGCCTTCAACCAGAGCTGGGATGTGAATTTTGGGGTAGACGGCGAACCAGGCGGGGAGAATATCCCGTTTACGGCCGTTGAAGGGCAAGCCACCATCTTCTCATTCGACCCCGCCACAAACCTGCTCACCATCACCAACGGCGACCCGGCACTGGCCCCCAGTAAAGCACCCGCGGCCACCGGCCTGCCCCGTCCCGCCGCCGCCTTCCCGGAAATGGTTGTCATTCCCGGAACCATCCAAAGCGCAGTAGGCTGCCCCGGCGACTGGGACACCACCTGCGAGCTCACCGCCCTCACCTATGACGAAGAAGACCAACTCTGGAGCCGCACCATCGAAATTCCGGCAGGCGATTATGAATACAAAGTCGCCCTCAACGGCACGTGGGATATAAACTTTGGACAAGATGCCCAGCGCGACGGCCCGAATATCCCTCTGTCACTGGCAGAAGACACGGCCGTTACCTTCTACTTCTCCCACCAAACCGGCTGGGTCACAGACAGCGTCAGCAGCATCATCGCCAACGTCCCCGGCGACTTCCAGGACGAAATCGGCTGCCCCGGCGACTGGCAGCCCGACTGCCTCGCCTCCTGGCTGCAAGACCCCGACGGCGACGGCATCTACACCTTCCAAACCATCTCCATCCCCGCAGGCAGTTACGAAGCCAAAGTCGCCGTCAACCAAAGCTGGACAGAAAACTACGGTGATGGCGGCGCCCAGGACGGCCCCAACATCGGCTTCGACGTACCAGAAGACGAAACCCTCGTCACCTTCACCTGGGACTCAAGAAGCAAACTCTTGCAAATATCCGTTGGCTCAGGCGGCATCCAGGGCAACATCAACGAACAACGCGCCCACTGGGTAACGGCCGATACCATCGCCTGGCCCATCGAACACACAGAAGGCAGCACCTACTACTTCCACTACGACCCACGCGGCGGCGCATTCTCACTTGGCCTCGACGGCATCAAAGGCGGCGAACGCATCCCCCTCACCGTCAACCCCGACGGCCTCAGCGAAGACATCCTTGCCAAATACCCCCACCTGCGCGGCGCAGTTGCCCTGCAATTTCCGCCAGATTTCCGTTCCGCACGCACCGCCCTCAAAGGCCAAATCGCCGTCTCCGCCATTGGCCCTGACGGCCTGCCCCTGGACGCAACCGGACTCCAAATCCCCGGTGTCATCGACGACCTCTACCCCTACGACGGCCCTCTCGGCGTCACCTGGGAAGAGGGCACACCCACCGTCCGCGTCTGGGCACCTACCGCCAGAATGGTCAACTTCCACCTGTTCCCCAACGCCACCACCGAACAGCCAGAACTGGTAGAAGCCATGCGCGTAGACCCCAAAACAGGCGTCTGGACAATTACCGGCACACCCGACTGGGCAGGGAAATACTACCTCTTTGAAGTACAAGTCTACGTCCCGTCCGAAGGCAGCGTGCAAACCAACATGGTCACAGACCCCTACAGCATCAGCCTGTCCATGAACTCAACACGCAGCCAACTGGTAGACCTGTCTGACCCGGCACTACAGCCAGCAGGCTGGACAGACGTCACCAAACCACCATTGGCCGCGCCAGAAGACATCGTCGTGTACGAACTGCATGTGCGCGATTTCAGCGTTAACGACCCCAGCGTCCCGGCAGAATTCCAGGGCACATACAAAGCCTTCACCTTGCCAGACAGCAACGGCATGAACCATTTGCGGGCGTTGGCAGAAGCCGGTGTCACCCATTTGCACCTGCTGCCCACCTTCGACATCGCTACCATTGACGAAAACAAAGCCAACTGGCAGAGCCCCACGTTTGAAGAACTGGCTGCCTATCCCCCAAATGCCGAAGACCAGCAAGCCCTCATCGGGGAAACCCGCGACCTGGACGGCTTTAACTGGGGGTATGACCCTCTGCACTACAACGTGCCGGAAGGCAGCTACAGCACAGACCCCAACGGCCCCACCCGCATTGTGGAATTCCGCGAAATGGTACAGAGCCTGAACCAGGCCGGTCTGCGCGTGGTGCTGGATGTGGTCTACAACCACACCAATGCCAGCGGCCAAAACCCCAACTCAGTATTGGATCGCATTGTGCCCGGCTATTACCACCGCCTCAATGCCCGGGGCAAGGTAGAACGCTCCACCTGCTGCGAAAACACCGCCACAGAGCATGACATGATGCGCAAACTGATGATTGATTCCGTGGTGATGTGGGCGACACAGTACAAAGTGGATGGTTTCCGTTTTGACCTGATGGGACACCACATGAAAGAGGATATGTTGGCTGTCCGCGCCGCTTTAGATGCGTTAACCCTCGAGGAAGATGGCGTTGATGGCAAAAGCATCTATATCTACGGCGAGGGCTGGAACTTTGGCGAAGTGGCTGATAATGCCAGAGGTGTCAATGCCACCCAAACAAATATGGCTGGCACAGGCATTGGCACATTCAATGACCGTCTGCGCGACGCTGCCAGAGGCGGCAGTCCGTTTGGTGGACAAACGGAGCAAGGATTCCTCAATGGGTTGTACACAGACCCCAATACCTTTGACCAGGGCACACCGGAGGAGCAGTTGGCACGTCTGCTGCACTTTTCCGACCTGATTCGTGTGGGGCTGGCCGGTAATTTAACCGATTACCCGCTTGTCAATGCGGATGGCGAAACCGTTACCGGGCGTGACATTTCTTACAATGGCTCACCGGCAGGCTACACGGCCGATCCTCAGGAAAATATCGTCTACATCTCAAAACACGACAACGAGACCCTGTTTGACATTATTCAATACAAAGCGCCCATCACCACCAGTCCGGCAGACCGTGCCCGTATGCAAACATTTGGCAATTCCATTGTCATGTTTAGCCAGGGCGTTCCCTTCTTCCAGGCTGGCGATGATTTGCTCCGCTCCAAATCACTGGATCGCAATAGTTACAACTCTGGGGATTGGTTTAACAAACTGGACTTTACTTACCAGAGCAACAACTGGGGCGTAGGCTTACCGCCTTCTGGTGATAATTCCGGCATGTGGGATGTAATGCGCGAGCTTTTGGGTAATCCCGATTTGGCGGTATCACCGGCAGAAATTGCCTTTGCCCGTGACACGTTCCGCGAATTGGCCGCCATCCGGCAGTCGTCGCCGCTTTTCCGGCTGCAAACGGCGGAAGATGTGATGGCGCGGGTTGCTTTTCACAATACTGGCCCTGACCAGGTGCCGGGTGTCATTGTGATGAGTCTGGATGATACGGTTGGCGCAGATTTAGACCCGAATGCGGATATGATTGTGGTGCTCTTTAATGGCACGCCGGAGACGGTTGATTTTGCGATTACGGCCGTTGCCGGTCACCCCTTCTCACTCCACCCCGTTTTGCAAAATTCGGTAGATAGTGTGGTGCAGACAGCGGCTTATGATGAGGCCAGCGGCACATTTAGCGTACCGGCACGGACAACGGCCGTATTCGTAATGCCGCAAGACACAATGCAAAGCCAGCCCGCAGAAGAAACACCTGCTGCTGAAGAACCAGCCGCAGAAACCCCACCTGCTGAAAACGGTGACACACACGGCGAAGAAGCCATGCCCGCCGAAGAGGGACACGGCGAAGAAGCCAGCGTCTTCCCGGAGACGGATAATGTGAATCCGATGGGTTATGTAGGGGCGGCTGCGGCGGCTGGTGCGCTCATTGCCGGTCTGGCGGCGCTAGGCGCGAACCGCCGCAAAAAGAATGCTGGTGATAACCACCATTAAGGTGCAGCCGGTATTTTGAAGTAGTGAAAATAAAAACGGCCGTTTCGGAAAATGAAACGGCCGTTTTTTTACATACTACAAACTAAGGTATCTATTCAGGTGTACCCTTAGATTTGTCAAATTTAGTCTGGTAAAACGCCTGGTCATGCTAAAAAATTTGACAAATCTTCTCGGCAGCGCTGTATAGGTACAAACTAAAAACACTAAGCCAACGTATCCACGTTGTTCAGGTCAGAAAATGCCTGCTTCAGGCGGGCCACAAAAGATTCTTCACCGGCACGGAGCCATTTGCGCGGATCGTAATATTTCTTGTTCGGCACATCATCCCCTTCAGGATTGCCAATTTGCCCTTGCAAATAGTCGTGGTATTTCGCCTCATACTGGCGCACACCATTCCAGAATGCCCACTGCAAGTCGGTGTCAATGTTCATCTTAATGACACCATAGCTGATGGCCTCGCGAATTTCTTCCAGGCTGGAGCCTGAACCGCCATGGAAAACGAAGTTCAACGGCCGTTCCCCGGTTCCAAACTTCTCTTGCACATATTTCTGGGAATTATTCAAAATAATCGGGCGAAGCTGCACATTACCCGGCTTATACACGCCGTGTACATTCCCAAACGCCGCGGCAATGGTGAACTTGTCACTCACTTTCATCAGCTCTTCATAAGCATAAGCCACCTCTTCTGGCTGCGTATACAAACGGGAGCTGTCCACACCTGTGTTATCCACGCCATCTTCTTCACCGCCGGTCACGCCAAGCTCAATCTCCAGCGTCATGCCCATTTTGCTCATACGCTCAAGATAACGCTTGCTAATTTCAATATTTTCTTTCAGCGGTTCTTCAGAAAGATCCAGCATGTGGGAGCTAAACAACGGAATGCCGTGTACTTTGTAGAAAGCTTCACCGGCATCCAGCATACCGTCTACCCAGGGCAGCAGCTTTTTGGCGGCGTGGTCGGTGTGCAATATGACCCGTGCGCCATATTTGGCAGCAACCTGGTGAACGTGGTGCGCCCCAGAGACAGCACCCGCAATGGCGGCCTGCTGGTCGGCATTGCTCAGCCCTTTACCGGCAAAAAAGGATGCGCCACCATTGCTGAACTGCAAGATGACGGGCGCGTTGACGGCAACGGCCGTTTCCAACACCGCATTCACGCTGTTGGTTCCCACCACATTTGCCGCCGGCAAAGCAAATCCATTGGCTTTTGCATGTGCAAATACTTCTTGAACAGTGTCACCAGTCACAACACCGGGAGCAAGATTTAATTTAGACATCACTTCTCCTTTCTTAAAAAAGAACAAGGCTCAACCACCCATAGATGGCTGAAAGAGGAATATAAAAAAAATAAACTGAAACGATTGGTAAAGTGGAAAGCGTAACCGGGTATTTAAGAAAAAACATTTACGATCATTCCCAAACTGAGCCACCCCACTATCATCATTCAATGACACAGTCTGGAAATCACCACAACTGCACCCAACAATGTAGGCACAATCACACTCTGCATTATACTAAGTAAAAGCATCCGCTTACAAATAACCAAATCCGTAACCAAATCTTTTTTTGAGAAAAAATCATGTACCAACGAATCGTCATCAAGCTGGGAACCAGCGTATTAACCGGAGGCACACCTTGTCTGGACCGCCCCCACATGGTCGAATTAGTCAGGCAGTGTGCTTCCCTTTTTCAAAGCGGCAAAGAAATCATCATCTGCACATCCGGGGCCATTGCTGTTGGCCGTGAGCGGCTGGGGTTTCCAACGCTGGAGCCAACAGTCACCAACAAACAAATGCTGGCCGCAGTCGGTCAAAGCCGCCTGATGCAGGTTTGGGAACAGTTATTTGACCTGTACAGCATCCATGTCGGCCAAATTTTGCTCACCCGTGCCGATGTCAATAACCGCCGCCGCTATCTAAACGCCCGTGACACGCTGCATACCCTTCTGGAAAATCGCATTATTCCCATCATTAATGAAAATGATGCCGTAGCCACTGAGGAAATTAAAGTGGGCGACAATGACAACCTGTCGGCGCTGGTTGCCATGCTGGCAGAAGCTGATTTGCTGCTGCTTTTGACTGACCAGCGCGGCCTGTTTACGGCCGATCCCCGTACCAACCCGGACGCAGAACTGATACCAGAAGTCCACCAAATTGATGAGTCGCTGCGAAAATTGGCCGGGGACAGCGTCAGCGGGCTGGGCGTGGGCGGCATGGCTACCAAATTGCAAGCCGCCGATGTTGCCCGGCGGGCTGGCGCGGATGTGGTGATTGCGGCCGGCCGTGCCCCCAATGTTATCTCTCGAATTTTGGCCGGGGAATCGGTGGGAACCCGTTTTCCCGCTCTGGAAACGCCGCTGGAAAGCCGTAAACGGTGGATTTTTGCCGGAAAAAAGGCAACAGGCTGCGTGCAGGTTGATGATGGTGCGGCTGAAGCGTTGTTGGCAAACGGCCGTTCCCTGCTGCCAGCCGGAATTGTTGCCATTTCCGGGCAATTCCATCGCGGCGACACCATCTGCATAGAAAACATCCAGGGCAAAGAATTAGCCAGAGGCATCACTCGCTACACCAGTGAAGAATTAGCACAAATCAAAGGGCTGCACTCAAACGAAATTGAAACCAAACTGGGGTATGGCTACGGCCCCGTTGTGGTACACAGAAACGACATGATTTTGCTGTAAAAATGGGGGAGAATTGAGAATGGAGAATGGAGAATTGGGAATGGAGAATTGAAAATGGAGAATGGAGAATTGAGAATTGCAAAATCGCCAATCTCCAATCTCTAATCCCCAACTCCCCTCTTTAATCTTTAATCTTTCATCCGTTAATCTTTATTTTGAAGGAGACAAAATGACCGACTTAATCAAAATGGGACAGGCCGCAAAAAATGCCAGCCGCGTTTTGGCAACATTGACAACAAATAAAAAAAATGAGGCCTTGCTGGCTATTGCCGATGAGTTGGAGGCACAGGCTGACCAAATTTTGGCCCAAAATGAGTTGGATATTGCAGACGGCCGTAAAAAGGGATTAAGTGATGCTTTGCTCGACCGGCTGTTGTTGACAGAGAAGCGTATCGCCGGATTGGCTGCCGATACACGCAAAGTTGCCACCCTGCCAGACCCGGTTGGCAGTGAATTTGATGCCCGCGTGCTGCCTAATGGCCTGCGCTTGAGCCGCCGCCGGATTCCCATTGGGGTGATTGGCGTTATTTATGAAGCCCGCCCAAATGTGACGATTGATATTGCCACGCTGACGCTTAAAACGGGCAACGCGGCCATTTTGCGCGGGGGCAGTGAAACGCTCCGCTCGAATTTGGCATTGGTGAATGTGATTCAGGCGGCGTTGAAGAAGGTGGGGCTGCCGGAAACGGCCGTGCAGTACATCGACAATCCCGACCGCGCCCTGGTTGCCCAAATGCTGCGGCTGGACGACTATATCGACATGATTATCCCCAGAGGCGGCGCCGGTCTTCACAAATTATGCCGGGAGCAGGCATCTATTCCTGTGATAACAGGCGGCGTGGGCATTTGCCATGTGTTTGTGGATGAAACGGCCGATTTTGCCAAAGCCCTGGACATTATCGAAAATGCCAAAGTCCAGCGCCCCAGTGTGTGCAATGCACTGGATACCGTGCTGGTACATCCCGCCATTGCCCAAACATTTTTACCCCAACTGGCAGAGCGAATGGCTGCCAACCATGTGGAACTGCGTCCGGCAGGGGAGGCGCTGACCATTTTGCAGCAAGACAGCCGGGGCGCAGCAGTTGTACCGGCTGGCCCGGATGATTTTTCTACAGAGTGGATGGCGCTGATTTTGGGTATTAAAGTGGTGGAACTGGATGAGGCGATTGCTCACATTCATGCCCACAGCATGGACCACAGTGACAGCATTCTGACCAATAACTGGCAAAATGCGGTTAAATTTGTGAATGAAGTCAATTCGTCGGCGGTTTTTGTCAATGCCAGCACGCGTTTTAATGACGGCGGGCAGTTTGGCCTGGGGGCTGAGGTGGCGGTGAGTACGCAAAAGCTGCACGCTCGCGGCCCGATGGGTTTGGCTGAATTGACGACGTATAAGTGGGTGTGTATTGGGGATGGTCATGTACGGCCGTAACAAATAATCAACATTGGTAATTTGGTAATTTGTAACTTCCAGAGGAGGGAGCAGCATGATGAGTCATTTGGTTGATAGAGCAATTGCCATTGCAGTGCAAGCTCACGCGGGGCAAACAGATAAGGCGGGACGGCCGTATATTCTCCATCCCCTGCATTTGATGCTGCAAATGAGCAGTGATGAGGAAATGATTACGGCCGTTCTCCACGACGTAATAGAAGACACCGGCATTACCCTGGACGACCTCGCCAAAGAAGGCTTTCCGCCTGATGTGCTGGAAGCCCTGACCCTGCTAACCCATGATGACAACACACCCTATGACGATTACGTCGCCCGGCTCAAGCACCATCCGCTTGCCCGCCGGGTCAAAATTGCCGATTTGGAGCATAACATGGACGTGCGCCGCCTCATCACCGTGCGAGAAAAGGATTTACAACGGCTGCATAAATATCAGCGTGCCTGGCGGCTGCTGACGGAATGAAGATTGGAGATTGGAGATTGGGAGATTCAGTGGATCCAATTTTTGCCACGAATTTCCACAGAT
>CAZRIB010000062.1:0-13140 GCA_964600035.1 uncultured Ardenticatenaceae bacterium
TCACAGTCCGCTGGCTTTTGGGCAGACAGCTGTGCAAAAGAATAATGCCATCCGGCAGGCCAACGGCGCGGTGCAGCCCACCCACCTGCGTTATTTTAATGTCCACTAAAAAAGGGGGCACGTTGGAGAAGAAAAATGCGAGAAATCCCTATATGGCTGGGAATACTCATAATTCTTTGCGCGTATTTAAACGTGTATGTCATCCAGGATTCAACGGTATTGAAAGTTGGGGGGATTATATTGATTTTCTTTGGCTTAATTATTTACGCAAGAATCATTTGGAGATGGTTGAAACATGATCGGATGGTGTAACGTTGGTGCTCCAAAAAGCGTGCGCCCCCAAAGATTGAGTATACGCCACTTAAACACTCACAAGAACATACGAAAGCAGGCCCGTTAAAGGCCCACGGTAGAACCAGTGCAGTTTTTCCATGAAAACATAGTCCAGCATTGCCCACAGGCCAAAACAGCTTAAGGCAATGACCACAATGGCGAAGGCGATGCTGAGCAGCAGGCAGTTTCCTCCGCAGCCAAAATTGGTACCGGGACGCACAACAACTTTGGAACGGCCGTTTCGTGACCGCCCCGACACCACCCGCCCACTTGTAGGCAATTCCCCTTCCCCCTCACAACCAAACGCCGCACAGTGATTGCCATTGGCCTGCCAACATTGGCTGTGATGACGGCTGCCATCTTCCGGGCAAATAACCACCTCATCACCGGGCGCAAACGGGTCTTTGCACAAGGCACACTGCTGCCCCAAAAATACCGATTGCTTGTCAATGCGAATTGGGCGAATCATAACGGTTCTAACCAATCTCAGTAGATCTAGATTTTCGCCACGATGGCACGAAAAACAGGTTTTTAATTCGTGAAATTTGGTAACTATACAGGTGCGCCCGCTGGTGGCGCGGTGAGGACACCGGCCACAGCTAGAGAGGCTGTACAGTTACGAAATTTGTGTCATTCGTGGCAGTTTCTGTCTCTACTGAATCTGAATCTGGTTGAGCAGCCAGCGCCAGAAGCGGGACAACAATCCCGGACGGCGCAAGCGTTCAACTTGACGTTTCTGCTCTTCTTTCAAACGGCGCTCGCGGGATGGAGAACGGCCGTTTTGGGCAGGCAAATCTGAATAGCGAATTTTGAGAATAGGGGCTGTCTCCACACCATAAATATGGCATTCAGCGTGATTACAGCCCAAAATGGCACATTTGCCGCCGTTTTGCTCCCAACATGCTTTGTGATAAAGCGTGCCGCAGTTGGCACAAACCACAGGCTGCAAATCGGGATCAGTCACATTGCGTTCCACAGCGCTGGCGCACATTGGGCAGTGCAGGCTTAACTGGTTGGCCGCTTGCACATCATCCAACGTAATTTGAATGGGCGGGTTTTCGTGTTCAGTCATCGGCTTTGCCTACCTGCCCCACTGTCTTGCCCATTCCGGCCAGATAAAATCAACACGGCTTACTTTTGACTGGTATCTGTCCCAACAAAAGAAACCGGCCGTTTGCGCCTGGGGGTCTAGCACCAGCGCAACGTGCCACAGTTGGGTAAAAAAGTTTTGATGAATAAACAAATCCATTCCAGACAAGAAAATGCCAAAGCCGGGATGGGTATGATACCAGCCAACGATAACGGCCGTTTCCTCCGGGTAACGCCTTGCCAATTCATCATGAATATAACGCCAGCTTTCCGGCGTGTAGGTGACACTGGCCCCCTGCATAACCGTGTGCTTGGCAATGATGGTATCGGTAATGTGCACCAAATAACGGCCGTCCGGCTGTTTTTCCGGCGGCGGCCCCACCAAAATACCCGCAACCTCCCGGTGCATGCTGCTAAGGGCATGAACCTGCGCATTGAGCAGCGGCGCTTCGTCAATCAGAATGTCTACGGCCGTCCACGTGGGAAAACCGGCAGGCAGTTGGCGGCCAGCGACTCTGTTAAAGCGGCGTGCAGCAGGCGAAACGGCCGTTGCCCCACTAAAACCGTCTGCATCACCAACAGGCACAGACAGCACCAACTCGCGCTCCTCTGCTTCAACATCGGCTTCCGGCTCATCATCCTCATCATCGTGTGCCTCAGCATCTTGTTCTGCATCCGTTTCAACCGGCAGCGGCACAAACGCCTCCAGCCATGTTTCATCCAGCACCGTCTCCTCATCCTCATCAAGAATCTGCAAGGAAAACGCCGGTTCTTTTGCCAGTTCCAGCAGCGTAACCTGCTGAACGACCTCGTTGACATCCGCTTCCAGCTTATCAGCAAAACAGCCTATGTCTGCCAGCGTACAGTCACCCAGCATTTTGTAACCATCCCCGCTTTCAATGGCATCTCCGGGCTGTAAGGCAACGTTTGCAGAGAGGAATTTACCGCTTTCAGGAAGCCGCAATGTAATGACGACATGGTAGAGATGGGATTCTGTCTGTTCACTCATAGCAATATAAGGGGGCTGCTCTTTTCTTAAGGGTTCAGTTCAATTGTTAGCTGGCAGGGTGTGGCGGTGGCAAGTTGTATGTTGTTCCGGTCAACGGCCGTTACCCGCATTTCATACATGCCTGAGCGATGGGGCGAAGTGTCCCAGGTTGCCAGCGTATTCAGCGGCTCATCCCGTGTCCAGTCATCTACCAAAAGCCAATCCGTTGTGCCCGCCAGGCGGACTTCTAGCCGGTAGCGTGCCGCTTCTGGTATGTTTGCTGCCCCAATAACAGGCACGGCCGTTCCCAAAGAGAATGCGCCGCCGTCTATTGGAGAAAGTACGCGCAAATTGGGGTTGGGACAAACGGCCGTATTCACCGCCGTCTGCTCCGCCAAAACCATCACGGCCTGTTCCAGGCTTTGCACCTGCCGGTTAAGGGGCAGAATGCCGGCGACGAGCAAAAAAAAGGCCAGTAACACACCGGCTGCACCAATTCCAGCGGCCAGAACAGTCCAAAGGGAGCCGGTTACGGCCGTTTGCGGGGGCAAATAGACACCAGTGCGCGGCTCGGTACTTCCCTCTTGTCTATAAGGTTCTTGCCAGACAGATGTGCGCACAACTTGCCAGGGAACGGCCGTTTCTGCCCCGTCTACCCGCTCATAAAAGCCGCTAAAGGGAACCAAATCCCCATCAGCCCAGCCAAAAAAACAAGCCTCATTACGAACGGGATCAACCACCAAGCCAACGTGCCAGGGCAGTGTAAAAGCCGCAGAATGCACCACCACGTCATCGCCAGAATAAAACACGCCCAGTCCGGGATGGGTATGGAACCAGCCGACCATATCCAACTGGGGATAATTGGCCTCTTTGTCTTGCTGCAGCTGCCGCCAGGAATCGGCAGAAAATGTAAAGTGAACCGGCCCATGATCGCCGCTTTGGGCAGGCAGGGCGGCTTTGACTTCTACGAAGATGGTGCCGTTATGCTGGTAGGCTTTGCCCAACAGCGCCCCGCCTAATTCTGTTCGCAAATTGCTGATGGCGTGGGCTTTTATTTGCTCTGCGGCCTGCTGCTCCAAAATAACACTGACTTGTGGCGGCATGGGAGCGTGTCCATGCAGTGTGCACGCTTCGGCAAGGGCTGGCGGCTGGCGGTTTGGCAGGGAATGAATGGGTGGCTGCGGGAAACGGCCGTTTCCATCACCCTGCACCGGCGGCGTTTGCGGTTCACCCCCGCTAGAGGATTTTGATGTCGAGGTCATCAGTTTCAGACTCTCCAAGGACAATCATATCGGCCAAAGATTGGCCCTTCAATTCCCGCGCATCCACCGGGAATAAACGTTTATTCCGCATCGCCCACGCCGCCGCCTTGCTGTTCATCGGGTCTTTGGGGTCATAATTTTTATACTGCACCATCTCGCCCAATGTTAACAACAGCTCGTCCAGCGTTTTGGCAGGCCACCACGCCCCAATACAAACCGCCCCCGTTGCATGAATGTTTGGATGAAAGATGGGGGTCAGCCATTTGAGCTGCGGCTGCTTCAATGGATATTCAGCATGAAGGTAAATACTAACCTCATGGCGATCACGGTACTTGGGCGTTCCTGAGCCATTCAAAGATTCCACCCCTTTGCAGGTAAAGCGGATGAGATACTTTTCAGGCGGGTCACCCTCTGTCATGACGACTTGAATAAATTCACTGCGATTGACCAGTTCTTGAATACGCTGATAGTCGTTTCTCAATCTGGTTTCGCGAATATCAAAGGACATGGCTACCTCAAAAACAGATAACAATTAACAATTGACGATTAACGATTAACGATTAACCGGCTGTTACTTCCGGGAACAGGCTCAAAATATCATCTTCTGCCACACCGGCATCTGCCAAAGAATCGTCGTCTGCCAGACGCTTGCCAGATGCTCTGTGGTCCAGACGATAAGTGATTGGGTTTGCGCCCTGGTTGGTGGGTAAGCCCATTTTGCTCACCAATGCGGGAATAAGCCGTCTCATGGGTACGTCGTTGGGTAATTCCACCGGTGTTTTTTTAGAACCTGTTGGGTCGTAAATGATGACTTTAATGCTAGCCATTTGTTTTGCCTCCATTGTTTTGATGAATTGGTTTCAAATAATCAATATGCAATACGCAAACCACTGTACAGAGTTGCAAGATTGGCGTTGCCGCACGCTCTTGTATGATGTGGCATGACATAAATCTAAAAGCGCAGTTGGTTGAAACATTGCTAAAACGGGAAACAAACTAAAGTTTGTTAACATAAAGACACGTTGCTGTTGCAAAATACCAGAAATAGTGCGTTTGAACGCACTTTTCCTTGCAGCGTGATTTCAATCCGCTGCAACTTTCCGTGTTCATCTGTGTCAATCCGTGTCCAATCCCTTGGTGTAAAAAGCTGAACGCTTATGAAAATTGCAAAAATGTCTCTGTGTCGCCGGTGAATTCCAGATAAACGCGCTCTTTGCCACTGCTGGCGCGAACAATTCCCAGTTCAGGCAGGTCTATTTCGGCTAATGTTTTGTCGAGGTATTTTTCGCTGCCGGTGATGCGATGGGTCAGGTGCATGTCGCGTTTTGTGCCGCAGTGGGGACAAATGGCAGCACTGTCGTAAAGCCGGGCCATTCTCTTGAAAACCGGTTCTGTTTGCCCGCAGTGGGAGCAGCTAAAGTGGGTGATGATTTCGCCGTCAAATTCGAGTACGGCCGTTTCCGATGCCAACACCTCCCGGCCAACCGCCAACAACTGCGCAAAAGTCGTTTCCCCCGCCCTCACCTGCGGCAGTTCCACAATCGGCTCCAACATAGCGTGACTCATACAATTGGCTTTCACCGGATATTCCGTTGTGTAAATATCGTTCGTCAGCCCATTAATCATAATTGCCTTGCCCGGCTGCACTTCCATGCCATGAATCAATTTCAAAGCCTCTTGTGTTTGAAATCCGGCAACAATCGAAGCACTGGTCGGCGTCGTGGGCACTTTCCCCTGCACCAAATTTTGGCGTGCCAGCAAAGGGCAGGAATAGCGCAAATTAATCATCTGGTAATCCTGATCGGTGAGAGTGCATTCATAGCAGGCACCTTTCCCCGGCCAAAAGACACGCACAATTCCCATCAGTTCCTGTATCGCGCCGTCCACCCAGGGGCGATTAACAGCCCAGCTAAAACGATTGAGCGAAAGACGGGCTTCGCGATTATCCAGACAGCCGATAATGGCATCGACATGGCGAAAAACGCCCAATCCCATCTCAAAATTGATGTCACCGTGCCACGCTTTAACGTGTACATCCGGGTTTAACTGGCGCACAGCATCAGCCGCCGCCTCTACCTTGCGACGGCCGTTATCACTGCTGCGAAACAACACCGAACGACTCAGATTGCTGTCCTCAATGGTGTCAAAATCAGCAATGAGGATGTTGCCAATACCCATTAAAGCCAGGTTTTTCAACACCTCATTGCCCAACGCACCGGCTCCCACCACCAAAACCGTGGCATTGCGCACCACGTCTTGCTGCCACCAACTGATGTAGCCAAAGGTGTGATACCGGTCGCGGTCCGGGTCTGTAATTACAATGGTTTCTGTCATGGACAATCCCTGTTCAATAAATTAATGATTGATGATTGATGATTAATGATTGAAGCTTTGGTCAGGCTAAAAAAAGCTGAACCATGATGAGCGTGCCGCCGGGCCGGAAAGCAAGGCCAACGCCTGTGTATGCCCAAAGCGGGTTTAGTAAATTGGCACGATGATTGGCAATGCCGGGTGGCTGACTTAAAAATGCGGCGTAAATTTCTGATATGCTTTGCTTGTTTTTGCTGTTTTCTCCATAAGCGATGCCGATGTTTTCAGCACAAAGGAAGCTGCCTAAACCGGCCTGCTTCAAGCGCCCGGCAAGGCTGTGGTTATCTGGTGTGGTGTGGCCAATGTAACCCCGTTTTTGCATGTCCAGGGCGTGGCCTCTGGCAACGGCCGTTGCCAGGTTGTGCCAGCGCAAATGTTTACGCGGCCACCAGCCAGACAGATGCTGCCGACGAATACGGTTGGTCAACTGCCACGCAAACAATTCAAGCGCTGCCAGCTCCGGGGTTTGGGTGTGTTGTGGCGGAACGGCCGTTAAATCATCAACCGTAATCCGCAAAACCATCTCATCCGCCATACCCTACCCCCACTCCCGAATGGTGCGCTGCCAGTGATGGCCGCAGTGGCGACAGCGGTAACTCACCTCAAAAGTCGTCACAATTTCTGTATTCCCACCGCTGTATGTGCCGTTCATTTTTTCATAAAATCCCACATCAACCGGCTCTTTCTTCACCACCAACCCCTCTTTCATCCCGCAAACCGGGCATTCTTCGCCTTGCTTTTTTATGCGCAGCCAAAGCCAGATGACACCGTAAACCACCGGCGCCAACAGGGCAGCATTCAAAAGCATTTGTCGCCAGGTCATAAGCATGTGCCTTGGCAAGATTGGGTCAATCTGACAGATTGACCCAATCTAAAAGCCGTTCTCCGATCTTTAATTCTCTTGTCACGCCGCATCTTGCTGGCTGTATCGCAAATAAAATGGCAGCGTAAACTCCGTCCGGTCAGCGTTTAATGTGATGGATTTGCGCTCCTGGCCACGCTTAAATTCATCCGGCCAGGTGACATCCACGTCATACGTTAAGCCGGAATGAAGGCGAACAGGCAGTTCGCACACAAAATGGCCGTCACGGTTGGTTGTACCGGCAGCGTAACTGCGAATGCCTTTGCAGCGCACATGAATTTGCAAGCCATACAGACCCGGCCCATCCGGATAGGTTTGGACGATGACACGTAATTTGGTGGTTTTGAATGGCTCGTTTTGACGGCCGAAAAATTTCTTGACCGCTCGCCCAAAGTTGGACACAGATGCTGCCGGTTGGGGGCTTGGTCGAGACGTCCGGCGGTTGACATCATTTGGTTGAATGGTAATTGTCGGCATACGGGCCGGGGCTGCGGGGGATTCCTGCGGCAGATCCGCCGGTGTGATGGTGAGCGGACTTTCCACAGTAACGGCCGTTTCCTCTACACGTGCAGCCTCATCCGGCGAGATTTGCACCGTTTCGCGGGCATACTCCGGGTAACGCACAGGGATAGGCGGACGAAAAACCGGCGGCAAAGGCGGGATGGGCTGTCCAGAAACGGCCGTATCCTCCCCGCCAACATACGCCAGCCGCCGCACCAATTTATCCCGCTCAGTAGCACTTCGCTGCACCTGTTGGCGAATCAAGTGTGCGCTTTGGTGGCAAACCTGACCGGCCGGCGTGTGTGGTTCTGGCGGCGAAGCAGGGTCAAGCGATGAGAGCGGATACCCCACCTTATGGGCAAATGCGGCCAAGACCAACACAATCCAGGGCGGCGCCGATTCGGCAGGGGGGTGGTTCGGCATCTCTGCCAATGCCTGAACGGCCGTCTCATTCTCCAGTCCACTTTTCGTCACCACGTCATAAAGCAGTAAACGAACGGCCGTTTCCCGCGCCATCAACTGGTCAAAATCGGCCAGCGTGGGGGCATCCAGCACAGCCATCGCCCGCAGCAGCGCCCGCCCCCGCGACTCTGTAAATGCGGTTTCATCCTCATCAGCCATCAGCCAGGCCAGCAAGGCATGGGCAAATTGGGGTATTTTTTGTCGGGAAAGGTGATTTTTGAACAAAGTAACGGCCGTCTCTGCCATCTCGTCCTCCATAATTGGGTTTCCAACTGAACGGTATTACGCAAAAACGGCCGTAAAGTCGCAAAATGACATGAGCAGTTCAGGCAGAAATTTTGAAATTTTGACTGTAAGCTGCCATCAGTAATATTTGGACGAGAATCTCTTTTTTATATTCATTGGAGGAAATCATTTCATGAAAAAACACATTGTATTACTGACCAGTATCATCATTATGATTTTGCTGGCAGCCACAACCCCCACCCATGCTCAAAGTAACATTTACAACGGCTCACTTACCTTTGGTACATCACCCAACACAGTTACGCTGGATATTTACAACAAATGTGTATTTGACACATCCGATTACAAAGTTGAAATCTTTGCCATGATACGGAATAACAGCGGCGGTACGGTCAATGTCACATTTGACCCTGTGACATCAACACCGCCTTACCCAAATACAGATCCAACCGGCGCATATACAGAAAATAATGTTCCTGATGGGTCTACCAACCGCTTTGTTAGTCGCTTTGGCGCAATTGGCACTGACTACACCGGGGTATCTGTCTCTTTCACAGTAAGTGGTACAGTTAGCGGCACACAAACGCTTGCACCGACATTTGATGCAGGGTGTACGCCAACGGCCGTTTCCCTGGCATCCACACAGGCCACCGGCGGCCTGCCCACATGGGCCTACGGCATCATGCTCACCACATTGGCCGCCACCGGACTGGTGGCTTTACGCCGCAAATAACCCCAACATCCCCACCCAATCCAAACAAAATGTAGTAGGGGCAGGTTTGAAACCTGCCCCTACCAAATATGCAATGTACCCCGTGAATCCCAAAAGACCCCAACTTTTTAGCTAAACACCATGAAGCTGACTGGCTGACTGGCTGACAGCTTTCCCACCACCCAAGCCTTTTACCAAATATAACCAAAATATAACCAAAATCGCTTGAACGGCCGTAAAATATTTCGTAAAATAGTACTCTAGTACTATTCTTATTCGGTTGTAGTATCGGTGAAACACGGCTGGAGCAATCCAGCTAAAAGGATAAATATGAAGCGCTTACGTTTAGTAATTGTATTGATAGTCATTTTCGTACTGACATTGGCCGCGATTAACCCGGTTGCCACATTTGCTCAAGACACCGGTTTACTAAAAGGCACACTCACCATTGGCACGCCTCCCGATGTGGTAAACATCAATTTGTACTCCAAATGTGTGGAGACCAGCCCAGGTTCGGGAGTTTACCAAGTTGAAATGATTGGAGAAGTGACAAACAACAGCACCGGCCTGGTAACAGCAACGTTTGACCCCGTTACATCAACACCTGGATTCCCCAACACGGACCCGGCAAATCGAACGACTGCCAGCAACATTGGGGTAGGCAGTGTTGGCATTACAGCCCGTATGGGCGCTGGCGGACAGGACTATACTGGCATTACAGCTTCTTTTTCTGTCAGTGGGCAGGTTAATGGCTCCGGGACGATTTCGCCTACTTTTGATGCGGGTTGTACGCCAACGGCCGTTTCCCTTTCAACCACCAGCACTTCACAAGCATCAACAATGCCCTTCGTCATCGCTGGCCTCTTTGGACTGCTGCTAACCGCCACAGGTATCCTGCTCACCAAAAGAAAATCAGGTTAGTTGTTCAAAATTGGGGATTGGAGATTAAAGATTGAAAATTAAAGATTGATTGCTCCGAAAAAGCCACGAATTTCACAAATTTTTCTCTGGTGTTTCTTTGCGCTCTTGTGGGAAGCGTCACCTTTCTCCACCATATTTTAAGCGATGCCCCGGAAGTTAAACTGCTGGTTACATCACAAGAACCCTTATATCTACGCGAAGAATGGGTATTCGAACTGGCTGGCCTTTCTGTGCCACAAACAGATGAGCCGGTTACGGCCGAATCCAGCAGCGCCGTTCAACTGTTCCTCAAAATTGCAGCCCGCCTCTCGCCCCACTTTGTCCCCACCCCTGCCGACCTGCAAGCCATCGGCCAAATTTGCCGTTTGCTGGAAGGCATGCCATTGGGCATAGAACTCACAGCCGCCTGGATAAGGCAGTATACGCCTGAAAAAATGTTGCAGTCACTGAACAAAAATTTAGAGATGGCGCAGTCCCGTTTCCACAACGTGCCAGCCCGCCATCGCAGTTTGCAAGCGGCATTTAACGATGCCTTGCACCGGCTTTCGCCCGAATTGCAGCATTTATTTATGCAGTTGGGCTTGTTTCACAGCGCATTTTCTATGGAAGCAGTCCAACACATTACACAGGCCCGCCCGGAGCAGTTAAAGACGCTAACAGAGAAATCGCTGGTGCGTCAGCTTGCAGACGGCCGTTTTGAACTGCACAACATGCTTCGTCAGTATGCATTGATGCTTTTGGCCGAAGAAGGTGATTTGTACCCGCGTCTGGTGGCCGCCCACACACACTACTTTTGCCAATTTTTGTTATCGCAAAAACCGGGTGAGGAAGGTGATCAGCGTGAAGCCATTCAGCAATGTTTGCCAGATATTCGAGCAGCGTGGCAAGAAACGGCCGTTAACCACGAGTACGAGATGCTGCAAGAAACGGCCGTTATTCTCCACAACTTCTACAGCGTGCAAAGCTGGTTTCAGGAAGGCATCGAAACATTCAAAACGGCACTGTCCCACCTGGACCAACAACCCGTCCGCAGCCCGGCACACGCCCAAACGCTGGCCGAACTACACAGCCGGCTGGCACGCATGTACATCCATATTGGCAAACTGGCACAGGCAAACGAAGCACTCGCCTCTGCACAATCTCACCTTAAATCTGCTGATAATCCCCAAAAACAAAGCGTCATTTTAGGCTATATGGCCATTACTGCTTTTTATGCCGGTGATTTTGCCCGTGCGGAAATGTTAGCCCGGCAAAGTCTTGTGCTGGCGCAAGAACAAGGTGATTTGGATGGGGTTGGCTTTGCCTATAACTTTTTGGGAAGCTGCGCCAAAGCCCAAGGCCGTTTTGCCGATGCCAAAGCACTGTTTCTCCAATCGACGGCCGTTTACCAGCAGCTCAACGACGAACTGGGCGAAGCGATGGTTGTAAACAATTTGGGCAACACTGCCCAGGCAATGGGCGACTTCCATGAAGCCCGCGATTATTACCAACAGTGCAGCCGCCTGTTTTTAAGCCAAAATCATATGCATGGCGCATCGACAACATTGGCAAATGCCGGTCGTCTGGCTGCCAAACAAGGGGATTTTGCCGGGGCAATGGCGCTTTTGCAGGAGAGCTTGAAGCTAAAACGTGAAATTGGGGATGTGCGGGGAACGGCCGTTGCGCTGGCTGGGCTGGCGGATGCGGCCGTATCTGCCAACAATCCCGATGCAGCCTGCCAATATCTGCAAGAAGCACTCACATTTGCCACCCAAAGCAGCGATGTCACCGTGACACTGGAAATTTTTGCCATCGCCAGCCGGTACTTCTATCTGCAAGGTCAAATGCAGCCCGCGGCCCACTTTCATGCCTATATCCTGCACCATCCCGCCACATCCGAAGAGGTAAAGCAGCAGGCCAAAAAGGACAAAATCCGCTGCCCGGATGCATCCGACTGCCAGCCGGAAAATATGGAAAATGACAACTTGCCTGCAATAGAAAAAATGGCGCAGAAGCTTCTGGATTTGTTGGAAACAACGCCGGTCAAGTCACACTAATACGCGTAACAAAAGTCCATACACCGTTTTCCGATGAAATCACCAATGGCAGCGAACACAGCAAACGGATAACGGATGATTGAATACGGATATTAGCCGCGTCCTCCGGCTAACTTTTTTGCCCCTTCACTTTGCCGCAGCCGCCACATGGCCCAAATGCCTGCCAATGGCCCGACGGCTAAAGGCATGAAGGCGTACCGCCAGGAAACGGCCGTTACCAACGGCGGAATCATGCGAATGGTCAACAACGTCAGCAAAAAGCCCAGGCTTGTTTGCAGCGTCAAAGCCGTTCCCACATAAGCCCCTTCTGCCAATTCACTGACAGCCGCCGAAAACTGCGCAGAATCGGCCACAATGGCAAAGCCCCAAACCAGCAGCACCAACACCAGCCAAAAGGATGCTCCTCCAAAAAAGAACCCCACAACCAAAGAGGCACTGCCACTAACCAACATAGAAACAATGGTAACGGCCGTACGCCCCCATCTATCCGCCAACCGGCCAGCCAACAAACTACCCACACCGCCAACCGCCATCACCAAAAACGCCACCACACTCGCCCACCTCGCCGAAATGCCTGTTTCCACAAAACTGGCCAAAACAAAAACCGGCATCCAGGCCCACATCGCATACAACTCCCACATATGGCCTAAATAGCCAAAATTCGCCAACATCACCTCTCTGTTTCGCAAAATCACCCCAATTTGCCCCCACTCAAACACTGGCGCACCTGCCTGATAAGGCCCCTCACGCACAAAAAACCAGGCAAGCGCCCCTGCCACAGCCGCCGAAATGCCCGCCAATACCAACACTGGCCGCCAAACCGTTACCCCGCCAAACGCATTCAACAAATGTGGAGACGCAGACCCTACAGTCAAAGCCCCCACCAGCAAGCCAATTCCCAACCCACGATCTTCTTTCGTCCAGGTTGCCATCATCTTCATGCCAACAGGGTAAACCCCCGCCAAAAATACGCCGGTTAAAAAGCGCAGCACCAGAGCCACCCCCAACCCATCGGCCAAAAGAGGGATGAGCAGCGTGGACAAAGCCGCCAGCAATGAAGACGCAGCAAAAAAGTGGCGCGACGGAATTCTATCAGCCAGAGACAGCACGGCAGACCCAAATGCCCCCAGCACAAACCCAATTTGCACCGACATGGTCAGCCACGCCTGCCCGCCGGCCGTCAGCCCCCAATCGGCCGTTAGCACTGGCACAACCGCAGATGCAGAAAACCAGACCGCCATGGCCAGCAGTTCTGCCAATGCCAATACCAATAAAATGCGCCACTTCCGCCCCATTTCCAAACCAGATATATGCTCTGCTGTCACTGTCATACGGCCGTTTCCTCAACAAAAGTTGGT
>CAZRIB010000063.1:0-13055 GCA_964600035.1 uncultured Ardenticatenaceae bacterium
TCTAAAAGCCTGGGCATACAAATTGTGTGTCCAGGCTTTGTATTTTTTGCAAAACTGGGTGCGTTTACTTGACCGCAAAATTAAGTTGCCAACTACAAATAATGTTTTTAGAATAAAACAAGTCGTGTTTGTGCCGCTGCTATTTACCCATTGGGGCTGAATGGTTAAATGACAGAAGCCCCCAACGAAAATAGGAGAAAAAAATGAATAAGAAGTTGTTTGTGTCTCTAATCTCAATTTTTATTTTTCTTCCTTTATTTTTTATTTTAATTTCTTCAATGTCGGCACAGACCGATCTCCCACTTCGTTCTTCTGATTTAATTGTTGAATTGTATGAAGGTGATCCAATGTCTCGGTATATAGGTGTACCGTCACCTTCATTAAAAGCCTCCCCTCGTCCACAATCCCCCGCATCATTTTCACCATCGTGGAGTGTGATTGCATATGAATCGTTTGTACATAACAATTGGGATGTTTACACAATAGGTCCGTCTGACGCTGCACCTAAGCGTATCACGGCTGGTAACTCGGTGGACGTTAATCCTTCGGTTAAGAATGGCCTTAGTCAAATACTATTTAGCTCTAACCGATCTGGAAATTTTGAGATATTTGTAGCTGACGCAAATGGTGCAAATCTGCAAAATTTAACAAATAGTAGCGCCAATGACACGTCACCCATGTGGTCGCCAGATGGTACACAAATTTTGTTTCAGTCCGATTGGTATGGTCAGGTTGATATTTTTGTAATGAATGCAGATGGTTCAAACCTTAAAAGGTTAACCACTAGTGGCGCTTATGATGGCATGGCAAATTGGTCACATGATAGTAGTCAAATTGTTTTTTCTTCTAATCGAAATGGGATTTACCAGATTTGGGTTATGGATGTAGATGGCTCAAATCAACGCTTGTTGAGTGATGTTAGACCTGCCTACTTCCCGGCTTGGTCACCCGATGGTAAGCGTATTGCGTTTTCTACGGATTCCAATCAGGATGGTTTTTTGGAACTCTGGATGATGGATGCTGATGGAACAAATCCGAGGCGAATCTCTTATTATGTTGGCCCGAGTGACCAAGGGATAGATGCATGGATGCCAACCTGGTCTCCCGATGGGAACTCAATATTATTTACGAGAACTGCGTGGACTAATATTGATGGTAAATGGTATTGGTATTCTAGTATAGCCTATCAAATTCCTTCCGGGGAATGGGGGTTACCTGTTGATGCTTTTCAGTTGAATACAGATGATCGAATTTGGAAAACGCATTGGTCAAGCCTTGATGGAACGCCACCAGGGCTGTGTACTGTGTCTGTAGAACCCCAAAGCCGTTCTACAGCAGTAACTTTATCATTGAGTGCGACAGATAGCACATCAGGTATCTATGCTTATGAAGTTCAAGCTCGTTCTACTGGAGGAGAATGGAGAACAATATTAAGTAAGACCAATTCTTCCGGGATAGTTTATTATGGGCAAGATAATGAGGTTGTGGAATTTCGTTGCCGCGCCACTGACTGGTCTGGCAACCGGCGAAATTGGACAAATGCACCTGTAACCCAAACAGTAATTGACGCTTCTTTGCCGCAGTCGAAAATTTTGGTTGATCGATTTGTGCGAGGTAATCAGGCTTCGGTTTCTTGGTCTGGCATAGATGGTGGTTCTGGTGTTATTAGTTATGATGTATCTGTGAAACGAGACGGGGAGCCGAATTGGTCTTTATGGCAAGACGACACGGTTAATACAACGGCCGTATATACAGGCACGATTGGCAGCACCTACTATTTCCGCAGCCAAGCTACAGATGGAGTTGGGCATGTAGAAGTTTGGCAGCCGTCACCAGAGGCGACGGTTACATTTTATGCACAGGTTATTTCTGGTACGCTCACTGATAATCGTGGAATGCCTATTGTTGCTACACCTGTATTGACGCCAACAGGTGGTGTTGATGCTTCAATTGGTTCATATCGAGCTTATACAAGCAATGCATTGACGCATACGTTGTCATTATCAGCCAGTGGATATGAAACCTTCCCGCCAACTGATTTTAGCACGACGAGTGATACTCAATTCGATGTTGTTTTGGGGCCTTCAACTAATGTGTTAGTCAATGGTGGCATGGAAAGCGGTGATTTGACAGGGTGGGCTGTTTCGGGCAGTGGCGTTTCGACTGTGAGTACTCCCTACAGTGGCGGGTATGGCATGCAGTTGAGTGGGGTTACGGCCGTTTCGCAAACCGTCTCTGTGCCGAACACCATGAATCAACCAACTTTGTCATTTATGTATCAACTTCCTTCAGATTTATCTTCCGGAAATTTGCGTGTGCAGGTGTCTGGTACGACGACGACAACGGTACTAAATACGGCCGTTGCTACGCCTGATTGGACTCATGTATGGGCTGATCTTTCCCCTTATGCTGGACAAACCATAACGCTTTCTGTTTCGTTAGATGCACCGACAGGAACGGCCGTATTGGATGCGTTTTCAATTGGCCCGTGGGAAACGCCAATCATCTACGCTGTCTCTCCAGAAGAGGTGCAGCCTGGAGGCACGATCACAGTCACTGGGGATAACTTTATTAGCACGCCTTCCTTGTTTATCAATGATCTAGAAGTTGGATCTGTGCAATGGATTTCACCAACACAAATAACGGCCGTGCTTCCCAATGCCATTGATTTAGATACTTATGATGTAAAGGTAATAAACCCAAGTGGATCCGCAACTTGGATGACAAACGCTTTAACTGTTACACAACCCACCGTCATGCTGCCTGTAATTTTGAAGAATAGCTCCGGCATAGCCATATCCGATTTTCCGCAAGATAGCTCAAATTGGCTTACATTAGGTTACGATGTTGCCCATACGGGCTACCACCAGACTGACTTGGGTGGCTCTAATTACACATTGGTTTGGACAACAACACTCCCTATTGAAGATCCATTATATTTTCGTAAACAGGTTGCAGTTGCAGATGGTGTCTTGGTGGCTACTAATTTTTCTTATGGCAGTAACAGCAAGGCGTTAGTTATCGCGCTTGATGCTTATACAGGAGATGAAATATGGCGATATACTGATACAGGTACAAGTGGTATAGCTGCGTTTAGCGCACCAACGATTGCGAATGGATCCGTGTATTTTCAATATAAAGAGTTTTATGGTGGCGCATATTTAAATTCTCTGAATTTATATTCAGGTGGAAAATATTTGCAATTCCCTTACTCAACAAATTATCCGATCAATTATTTCCATCCCCTTGTTGTGAATGATAAAGTTTTCTTTTTGGATCATACAAGCGGGTTATATGCTATCGATGCACAAAGCGGAGAGGAGTTATTTTCATCTCCACAAACCTACTCCACAGAAGTCTTTCTACCTGCGTATGCAAGAGGACAATTTTATCTTTGTTACGGTGAGGTATTTAAAGCACTCGATTCAGATACGGGTGATGTGCTATGGTCAATAAATATGGGGGGATTTGTTGGCACAAACACTTTATTATGTGTACCTGTTGTTGCAAAGAATATTGCCTTAGTATCCAAATATTCCAAATTGATTGCTATTAATTTGAATACCCATGAGATTGTCTGGTCAGTATGGGAACACGGTAGGTATCATGGAACATTCCCAGCCGTGGCAGATGATATTGTTTATGCCATTGGTAATGGTGAATTAGAAGCACGCCGGCTATCTGATGGCGCGCTGCTTTGGTCGTTTGCCGGGGACAGTGCATTAACAAATGCACCTATTGTGGCCGGTGATTATGTGTACGTTGCATCGAATGCCAACACTTATGTTCTCAATAGGCATACACATCAACTGGTTTGGACAACGGCACAAGGTGGCTGGCTAAGTTTGGCCAATGGGTATTTGTACATTGCCCAACTCGATAACACGATTTATGCTTATCGGGCAGAGTCTGAGTGAGTATCTATAGATTGATTTGTGGTTGTTGATATGGATACGGCCGTTAATCGATTAAATGTTGGTTAACGGCCGTATCTTTACAACACTTCCCCCTGCAAACAATAGTATTTTCTCCATTGACTGCCATTCTTGGGCATGCTATACTTTAGCCGCCCGCCAAATGGTTTATTTCCAACTAAAAGACAGCCTTTAATTAAGAAATTGATTTTCAACTTTGGCGTAAGCATTTTGCTCTTGTCTTGCTTTACACCCCCACTTTTGAGATCAGCATTGATGTATTTCAATATGACTCACAATTGCATGCAAGCATCAGGGTTTATCGGGGGACCCATGCGCTTCTTTTGAATTTGACATCAATTGACACAATTTGTGACAGTAAGATATTTGTTAAAACAGTGTCATCAGTAATTGAGAACTGGATGATAAGGATTTAAGCATAACTGTGTCCGGTTACGGCCGTTGCACATGCCAACTAAATTCCCAATTAAAAGAAAAACAAATTGAATAAAAAATTGGTAAATCCATTTTTACCCTCTTGGAGATCCCAACCATGGACATTGGACAATTAGAAACATTAAAACTTGGCGAACTACGCGATATTGCCAAAGAAAAAGAAATCCCAGGCTACAGCACCATGAAAAAGCAAGATTTAATTTATGAAATCTTGCGCGCAAATGCCAGAGAAAACGGTTACGACTTTCGTGGTGGCGTACTAGAGGTTGTTGAAGACGACAAACAAACAATGGGCTTCCTTCGTTCCAAAAACTATTTGCCCGGGCCAGATGACATTTATGTGTCAAACTCCCAAATTCGGAGATTGGGACTACAAACCGGCGATCTGGTCATGGGGCAGGTAAGAAAACCAAAAGAGAACGAAAAATATTACAGCTTGCTTCGTGTTGAATCTGTTAATGGCATGAGCCCGGAATTGGCAAAAAACAGACCTCGTTACTCAGAACAAACACCCATTTTCCCAGACCAAAAGATTAAACTGGAAACAGCCCCAAACATTCTTTCAACCCGGATGATTGACCTTGTGTGTCCCATTGGACGCGGGCAGCGTGGTTTGATTGTGTCTCCCCCAAAGGCCGGTAAAACAACCATCCTTAAAGAAATTGCCAATGGCATATCTCAAAACTACCCGGACATCCATTTAATGATTGTCCTCATCGGGGAACGGCCGGAAGAAGTGACAGACATGGATCGTTCTACACAAGCTGAAGTGGTTAGCTCTACATTTGATGAACCTGTCAAACAACACTGCCGGGTTGCAGAGATGGCATTGGAGCGCGGTAAACGACTGGTTGAAAGTGGCAAAGATGTCGTCATCTTGCTAGATTCCATCACTCGTCTGGCCCGTGCCTATAACCTGACAGTGCAGCCAAGCGGCCGTACCCTTTCCGGTGGTTTGGATCCTTCCGCTTTATACCCACCAAAAAGATTCTTTGGTACAGCTCGTAACCTGGAAGAAATCGGCAGCCTGACAATTATTGCTACCTGTTTGGTTGATACGGGCAGCCGTATGGACGATGTGATTTATGAAGAATTCAAGGGGACAGGCAACATGGAGCTTGTTTTGAGCCGCCGTTTGCAAGAGCGCCGTGTCTTCCCAGCCTTTGATATTGAGCGGTCAAGTACCCGCCGTGAAGATTTGTTGATGTCTGGTGATGAGCTTCAGCGTGTGTATATTATGCGCCGTATGCTTGGCCATTTGATGGATACACCCGGTTACGATATAAGTACAGCCACAAATGCTGTTTTGCAGCGTTTGCGCTCTACGAAAACAAATTACGAATTTTTGGAAACATTAACCAAGGATATGGTCTAGTCAGATTTTTCTTGGCTTCTCATATTTTTCTGAGAGAACGGGTTGGCTGGTGCTGGCCCGTTTTTTGTTTACGGCCGTTTGTGGTAGCATCCCCCCTCGTTGGCACAGTACCATATTAACCCAACGCACTTCCCTGTTTCCCTTTCAAACCAGTTCAGTGTGTTTTACTGTGCCAGATGCTAATTGGAGCCTGATTATGAAAAAAACAACAAGTTACTTCATGTTGATTTTCTTTTTGACACTTTTCTTTGTGGGCTGTCAGGACAATGAAGGCCAAACGGCCGTTTCCGGCACAACCCCACCCCCTGCCACCACACAAACAACCACAGAAGCAGAAAACCAACCAGAACACACCCATCCCGACTCCCAATTCACATTCCACACCAACGAAATTCCTGTTCTCACCGATGCAGCACTGGCCCCGGCACCTAATCCACACACATTTCAGGGGAAACGCCCACAACACAACCTAACCACATACGTTGTCAAAAGAGGCGACACCCCAAACGGCATTGCCCAAAAATTTGGCATTCATCCCGAAACCATCTTGGGTGGTAACCCGCAGCTCAGCCAGGAATCCAGCTTACTGCAAACGGGTGTTGAGTTGAATATTCTGCCTGTAGATGGCGTTTTGCACGATGTGCAGCCAGGCGAAACAGTAGAAAGCATCGCCCAATTATATGGGGTGCCTGTTGAAGACATCATTGCTTACGAACCGAACAATTTAGAGTTCCCTTACCGCCTTTACCCCGACACCCAAATTCTGGTTCCCGGAGCTGTCAGAGAACTGTTCGTGTGGACCCCACCCGACCTGTCATCTGTTGTTGGTAAAACAAGTTGGGAAGGGGCAGGCGTACGCCCGGTTATTGTAGGAACTGGCACATTCATTTATCCCGTTAATTCCCGTAACTACACTCAATATTATTGGGTGGGTCACCGGGCAGTTGACATCGCTTTGCCAGAAGGTTCCCCTGTGTATGCTTCTGATACAGGAACGGTTACATACGCGGGCTGGAATGTATACGGCTATGGAAATTTAATTGTCATTAATCATGGCAACGGCTATGAGACATTCTACGCCCATTTAAGCGCCATTAATGTTGTTCCGGGACAAATCGTTTACCAGGGGAATGTTATTGGGGCTACGGGCAATACCGGCAATTCATCCGGCCCGCACATCCATTTTGAAGTGCGTCTGTATGGCAACCAGGACGATCCCTGTTATTACATTGGGGGCTGCTAAATGAATGGAGAATGGAGAATTGCAAATGAAAAGTCCTCCATTCTCCATTTTCAATTATTCACAACACGGTCACGTAATTGACCGCACCCCGCCTGAATATCTATCCCACGCCGCACGCGTACTGTGCTGCTAACACCAAACTTTGCCAGCTCAGTCTGAAACGAATCCACTCGTTCACGGGAGGATGGGCCGCCTTGATACCCTGCCGTTGGGTTAAGCGGAATGAGGTTGACGTGGCACAACATGCCTTGAATTAATTGGCCTAAGGCTTGAGCTTGTTCAATGGTATCGTTTTCATAGGCAATGAGCGCCCATTCAAAGGTAAGCCGCCGCCCTGTTTTTTCAATGTAGTAACGGCAGGCATCCATTAGTTCGGCAATGGGCCAGCGTTTGTTAATGGGGATGAGCTTGCTTCTTTCTTCGTCTGTGGCGGCGTGGAGGGAGATGGCCAGTGGGGTTTGCCGGCGTTCGTCGGCGTAGCGGCGGATGGCGGGAACAAGCCCAACGGAGGAAATGGTGATTTTGCGCGCACCCAGGTTGAAACCAGAAGCGTCTGTGAGACGGTCTACGGCCGTTACCGTATTTTCATAATTATGCAGCGGCTCACCCATCCCCATCATCACAATATTCGTCACATGCTCCCCGCTTAACGCCAATTCATGCGCAAAATGAAGCACCTGGGACACAATTTCACCAACAGACAAATGACGGAAGAACCCCATTTGACCAGTGGCGCAAAAAACACAGCCCATCGCACAGCCCGCTTGCGTGCTGATACACAACGTGCGGCGGCGCGCATATTTCATCAAAACAGTTTCAATAAACTGCCCATCAGCCAATTGAAACAGCACCTTTTTGGTTTGTCCGTCGGATGAAATTTGTTCGCTGACAATGGGGCCAATAGACAGCGTGGCCTTCTCTACCAATTCTTCTCGCAGCGGTTTAGACAAATTGGTCATCTCATCAAAAGAGCGGGCATATTTGAGGTAGAGCCATTCCCAAAGCTGCCTGGCACGGAATTTCTTTTCGCCTAATTCCGCCACAAAATCAGTTATTTCTTCAAAAGAAAGGTCATATAAATTGATGGGTTGTGTCATGTCAGCCCCCCGTTCGCCAGTGCGCGGGCCAATTCGGTGATGTTGGCAAAGGTGTAGGTGGGTTGAATGTCGCTCGTGGCTAAATCTTCTGGTTGGGTGATGCCGCTAAATACAAGAATGGTTTTGAGTCCTGCTGCCTGACCGCCGGCGATGTCGGTGTTTAGCCTGTCGCCGACCATGGCGGTGGTTTCTGGTGTGCCGCCCAGGCGTTTGGTGGCAATGTTGAACATGGTGGGCATGGGTTTGCCAATAATTTCTGGTGATTGGCCGGTAGCCGCTTCGATGAAGGCTAAAATGGCGCCGGCACCGGGTAAACGGCCGTATTCACTAGGGTATGTCACATCTGGATTGGTGCCGACAAAGCGCGCCCCTTTGTTGATGAGGATGGCAGCTCCGGCCATCAGATCGTAAGTAACACCCCGGTAAAATCCGGCCACAACGACGGGGGCTGTTTGTCCGGCCAGTACATCGTCTGTGGTGAGAATGCGGAAGCCGTGATGGGTAAAGGCATCGTGCAGACCTTTGTCGCCAACCACGTAAACGGCCGTTCCCTGTTCATACTGCTCGCTCAAGTATGCGGCCGTTGCCTCCGCCGAAGTAACAATCCGGCTCGCATCCATCGTTACACCAAAATCGGCCAGCTTCTTTGTGTACATAACGGCCGTTTTACTGGCATTATTCGTAGCCAAAGCCACACTTATCCCAAGCCGGTCAACAGTATTAAAAAAATCAACAAGCCCTGGCATCGGCGTATTACCGCGCCACAGCACACCATCCATATCCAAAATCAAATGTTTAATCGTCATGCCAAAGATTATAACCAATGCGCCGGGATAGGGTAAGGCAAACGTGATGTACCCAAATTGAAGCCCCTATCCGCCAGTGTTATAATTCGCTACTTTGTGAAAAAAGTATTAGGTTCTGTTGACATTTGAGTTTTCTAACCGCAAAGGCCGCCAAGAGCGCAAAGAAAAGTTTTTGTTTCTTAATTCTTTGCGTTCTCTGCGCCTCTGCGGTTTGTTTTTGGCATGACCTGCACAGTTACAAAAATTAGGTTGATGAGAGAAGATTAAAAGAAAACAGAAGGTTGTCAGCAATCTCCAATCTCTAATCTCCAATCATCAATCATTATTTACACCAGGAGATAAATTGTGAAACTTTCTGTGATTGTTCCCGTTTATAACGAGCGAGAAACGCTCATACCGGCCTTAAAAGCTGTGTTGGCTGTTGACCTTGCCGATGAAATTATAGTTATAGATGACGGCTCTACGGATGGCACGCGTGACCTGTATGACGAAGTTCGTGCGCTCAGCCCAGTCATTAAAGTATTCATGCACGAGGAAAACATGGGCAAAGGAGCGGCCGTGCGTACAGGCTTTCAGCACGCATCCGGCGATATATTCCTCATTCAGGATGCAGACCTGGAATATGATCCGCGCGATTATCCCGCTTTGCTGCGACCCATTAAGGAAGGCCGCGCCGCTGTGGTGTATGGCTCTCGTTTTCGCGGCGGCCCTACCAAAACAATGTTTTTCTGGCACATGGTGGGCAACAAATTTTTAACACTCATCACCAACATCGTCTACAACACCATTCTCAGCGACATGGAAACATGCTACAAGGTGTTTCGGGCAGATGTGGTGCGAGATATTCCCCTGCGGTCTCGCGGTTTTGAGTTTGAGCCAGAAATTACCTCTAAAGTGCTCAAGCGTGGCTACCGTATTTATGAAGTGCCCATCTCCTATAACGGCCGTGAATTTGAAGAAGGCAAAAAACTAAACCCCTGGCTTGAAGGCCCCAAAGCGTTGTTCTATCTTTTGAAATACCGGTTTGTAGATTAATGGCACAAAAACGGCTTGGCTGGATTGTCATTTTCCTGACCGGGTGGTGGCTGCGTGTGCCCGGTCTGTTTGCCAACCGTTTTTTTGCGGATGAAGCATTGTTTGCCACCTGGGCACGTTACATTGCCGTATGGCGGGAGCCGTTTTTGCAGGGGCTGCCTGTCGATAAGCCGCCGCTGCTTTTTTATGCCCAAGCCCTTTTTTACCCATTGTTTGGTCCGGTGACGTGGGCGGCCAGAATGCCCAATTTGCTGGCTTCGATGGCGCTTATTGGGTTAACGGCCGTTTTCGTTCGCCGCTGTTTTTCACAAAAAGAAACGGCCGTTCTCGCCGCCGCATTCGTGTCCTTATCCCCAATGGCCGTGCAGTTCAGCCCCACCGCCTTCATAGACCCCTTACTAACAGCCCTTTTACTGGGAGCACTGGCCGGGCACAAGCGGCCTCGTTTAAGCGGCTTGCTTTTTGGTCTGGCACTGCTGACAAAGTACCAGGCCCTACTCTTTTTGCCCCTTATGGCGGCAATTGCCTGGCTGGATGGCTGGCACTTTCGAGAAGTCAGGCAGTGGCTGGCCGGTTTTTTGCCAATGGCCGCGTTGTATTTGTTATGGGATGTTGGCCGCACTGGCACACTGTCCCTTTTTCAGCAGCAGGTCAGTAACTACGGCGGCATCCGGCTGGCATGGTCATGGGAGTTGTGGCCCCGGCTGGTGGCATGGGCACGGTTGTGGTGGCTGGCCTGGGGCGGTTGGTCGCTGCTGCTGGTGGCGGCGGCATTGGTTTTGCTGCCTTTTTGGGCAAAACAGGTCGTGCCAAAGGCTGCTGTCGATTGGGTGCTTGGCGGGTTTGTGGCGGGTTACACGGCCGTTCACTGGCTGCTGGCCGTTCCTACCTGGGACAGATACCTTTTGCCCGTTATCCCCTTAACGGCCGTTCTCCTTGCCCGCTTCATTACGGCTGCTTTCCCAAATCGCTTGAGTCGTCATTCGTTAATTTTCAACTATAGCTTTGCTGCCCTGCTGCTTTTGCCGGGTGCATGGCAGGCCAGAAACGGCCGTTTACCCATTGGCGGCTCACCAACTGCCGACAGCGGCGCACAAGAAATTGCCCAACTGCTTTATGATGCTCCTTACGGCACGGTATTGTACGACCATTGGTACAGTTGGCAGTGGCGCTATCATCTCTTTGACCGGCGGGTGTATGTAAGCTGGCTGCCCTATCCGGCGGCGTTAGCGGATGAACTGGCTGCCTTTGGACAGGACGGCGCGGCGCGTTATGTGGCTTTACCCGCAGATGAACGCGCACGGCCGTTTCTGACGGCCGTTTCCCAGGCTGGCTACAAACTCGTTGACACTTCGCCGCCCACCGCCACGGGAATACGCCTCTACCAAATTGTGCCTGACTGACAAGGTGAAAGGGTGACGAGGTGAAAGGGTGACGAGGTGACAAGGTGAAAGGGTGACGAGGTGACACTTCAATCCCCAATCTCCCAATCTCCCAATCTCCCAATCCCCCAATCTCCCAATCTCCTAATCTCCCAATCCCCCAATCTCCACTTGCACCTTGTCCGTAGAACAATACAATCTCCAATCTCTAATCTCCAATTCTTTGAAAATTTTTGTAACTATTGTCTATTCATCACCCATGACTCAAGACTTTCGCCGTAAACTCATTCCCATCCTGACCATCACTGCCCTGGTGCTGTGGTTTTTCTACAAACTGGCCTTCACCAACCTGATTTTGGCTAGAGGGGACACCTTTCTTTACTTTTACCCGTACTGGCAGGCCGCGGCAGAGGCACTGCGGCACGGCCGTATCCCCTTGTGGAATCCCGATCTGTTTATGGGCGCACCATTTTTGGCAAACAGTCAGGTTGGCTACTTTTACCCATTCAACTGGCTGGTGTGGCTCATTTGGCCTGCTCCTTACGCCGTGAGCGCGTCTATTCTGCTCCATATTACGATTGCCGCAGCGGGGGCGTATTGGGCGGCGCGGCGGGCTGCCGGATTGCAGTGGGAGGGCGCATTGGTTACGGCCGTTACCTTTGGGCTGGGTGGCTATCTCACTGCGCAGGTAGAGCACATCAACCAATTACAAGGTCTGGCCTGGATGCCCTGGTTTTTAGTGGTGTTGGCGCCGCTTTTTCACCTGCCAGACGGCCGTTCCTGGTGGCCCCACACCCGCCGGGCGGCAAAATGGCTGGCCCTGTTATTTGCCCTGCAATTAACCGCCGGACACACTCAGTCCACGTTTATTTCTGGTGTGGCAGTGGGGTTGTGGGCACTGTGCCATTGGCTGACCGCCGCCCAATCCCGCTGGCCGGCGCTGAAACTGCCTGCTTCTCAGGTGAAAATGGCCGCCCGCGTGGGCATTTTGGCTTTGCTGATGGGTGGTGTGCTGGCTTTGCTGTTAACGGCCGTGCAGCTTCTGCCCACCATTGAACTGATTGGCCTTTCCAGCCGCCAGGGTGGGTTGTTACCCACTGAAGTGTTGTCGTTCTCACTGCACCCCTTACTCATCACCCGCACCCTTTTACCAGCTTACGGGCAGTCCCTTTTTAGTGAATATACGGCCGTTTTGCCCTTAACCGCCTATCTGCTGGCCTTTATTGGGGCGTGGCAGTGGCGCACCAGACGCGGCGTATTACCGGCTTTGCTGTTGGTGGGTGTGGGGCTGTTTCTGGCAGTTGGCTATTTCAATCCATTCAATTGGCTGCTGGCACGTGTTCCCGGCTTTGACCTGTTCCGGGTTCCGGCGCGGTGGCTGGCGATGGTGTCATTGGGTACGGCGCTGTTGGCCGGGGTGGGCTGGCAAACAGTTTGGCAGCAAACAAGAGATGGCATGGCGGCACAGAAACGGCCGCTGCTGACTGCCCTCATCACGCTGACCATCACAGCACTTTGGGGGCTGGCCGCGCCCCGGCTGGCCGCCCTGATCCCTACCGGCCCGGAAGCGCCCGTTGAGCCGCTGCCCTGGCAAACCCTGCTTTTCTGGCTGGGAGAAGCGGCATTGGCAGCCGGGCTTTTCTGGTTTGCGCCCCGGCTGGCTGGCAAACAGCGGCTGTTGGGCAAAATGACTGCTGCCCTTCTGGGTGTGGCTGTTCTTTTTGCCGCCACACGCACCCATCCCTAC
>CAZRIB010000064.1:0-12980 GCA_964600035.1 uncultured Ardenticatenaceae bacterium
GACCCATAGAGATTAGAAAATTGGAGATTCAGTAGATACAGAATATGCCACGATTAAAGAGTGCTCCCCTGCCTCAATCTCCAATCTCCAATCTCCAATCTCCTAATCCCCAATCTCCACCCCCACCGGCAGCACAAAATAATCCTGCCCGTTATCC
Source organism: uncultured Ardenticatenaceae bacterium (assembly GCA_964600035.1). Classification (GTDB taxonomy): domain Bacteria; phylum Chloroflexota; class Anaerolineae; order Promineifilales; family Promineifilaceae; genus CAZRIB01. The sequence continues at coordinate 158 of CAZRIB010000064.1, forward strand.
GCCAGCAAACGCGCCCCCGTCTGAGGATCATACAGCCCCACCACAACCGTTGCCGGCCCTGTGTACGCCACCCCCTCCTTAAAAACAAGCGTGTGGCTGTCTGTCACATACTCCCCGGCCACCCAGCCAGTTGTCGGACGGCGGCCATTGGCGGGCGGGCTGTCATGTTGGGCAACGAGCACCCCGTTTTCATCCAGCAGTTGGGCAAAAACGGTGTACGGCACGGCCGTATCCGGCGCATCCGCCTGCCAATAAAGCGTCAATGGCACAGGCTGCCCCACTGCCACTTCCGTTGTAGGCAAATCAAAACCCACCAGCTTTGCCACCGTGCCAAATTGCACAGAAACGGCCGTTTGCGGCTGCGGCGGCGTAAAAATAGCCGTCTCTCCCTCTATCACAATTTGCTGCAGCGGCATCTCCCTGCCTTCCCACACCACAGCCACCTCCGCCGGGCCATCACTGCCGGGAGGAATTGTCAGCACCCGCACTTCGGCCACAAGCTGATTGGGCTGCCACAAGGTCGTGGGATAACGGCCAGCCACAGGCGCACGGTCATCTTCAACCAGAACACGGCCGTCCTGCACCACACGCAGCGACGGCCGTAAATCCGCCAATGCAGCCGCCCCGGCCTGCCACAATAAACGCACATACACCGGCTGACCCGGCGCAAAAACATCCCTGTCAAGGCCAAACCCAACCAGAGAAAAGCCATCCAGCGGCAGCGGATTTTCCAGCAGGGGCACGTCGGGCATCAGGCCGTAAGGCGATTGGCTGCTTGCAGGTGGAGCCAGCGCCACATCACCAAGAGAGATGGCGGGCTGCGGATACGGAAATTCGGCCGTGTGCGCATCAACCGTTTGAATGCCATCCGGCACGGTTTTGTACACGCGGGCAGTGGCCGCCAACGTCACCGGCGGCGTACCGGGCGGCAGCGGCAAAAGGTGATACGTCGTCACCACCTGCCCCGGCTGCCAAAAGTTGGTGGGACGGCCTGTTTCGTCCAGCAAGGCAAAATCATGGGCAATACCAGCCACGCCATCCCCCTCCAGCCGCAAAGAAATGGTCAACTTGTCGGGAATGGGCTGGTTCACCTGCCACTGCAAGGCAATGGCAGCGGCCGTATCTGCATCTGCTCCCTGTTCCAGCCAGATGCCGGTTAACTGCATTGGGCCATAATCGGCTGCGAACGGGGTAAATGCAGGGGGTGTTAACGGCCGTGTCAGCTCATACCGCCGCACTTCCGGGCCATCAAAAGGCGTAACGGCCGTTAACCGGCCAGCCGCCTCCAACGCAAACGCCACCACCTGCTGAAAATCCAGCGTCCCCCGCGGGTAATCCATCTGAAAAACAGTCTGTCCGGTGCGTGATGCCTCAGCCAACTGCTGCCACATCAGCCCATAATGCTTTGTGTCCGGCATAACAACCGGCGCAAGGCCATCATATTCAAACAGCAGCGACCAATCGGTGTTGGGAATCAAAATCACATCATCCGGGCGGGCTTGTGCTGCCAAAAATCGGGCTGCCCCGCGCACATCATCTTTCTGCACAGCCGGATGGGTAAAGTACGTCACCAAACCCAGCGCGAAAAAGGCCACAGCCGCCATCCCTAACAGCCCACCCGCCACATGACCTGCTTTGTTTTTGGCAGGATGCGGCGCAATGAGCCAGGCCAGCACCAAAATAAGGCCGATGGCGTACATGCTCACATAACGGGGGTGGGCAAAGGAGCGTACCGACCAAACCAGCAGGGCAGACGAAAGAGGCAGCAGCCACATCATCAGCCAGAAAAGGCCATTCTTGCCATTTTTTTGCGTCAAATGGAGCAGTAACGCCGTGGCAAAGAGAACGGCCGTTCCCCATGCCAGCCAGCGGAACAACGGCATCCCCATTACACCGGCCAACCCCGTAAAATGAAATGTCCAGATTTGCCCCAGCAAAAAGCCAAACGGGATAGGATCACTCACAAACGTCCCGGTAGAAGCCACTTCGCCAAACGCCCGTACATGCCAGAGCACAGCCCCAAACCAGGGCAAACTGGCTAATCCGGCTGCCACCTGCGCTTTGAACCATGCACCCAACTGCACCCACCGTCTGCCTTTTGCCAAAAGTGCCAGCACCCACACACCCGCAAAGAAAATGACAAACACCGTGATGTAATGCAAATGCAGCCCTGCCCACTCCAGCAAAGCCAGCGGCCACAACCACCGCCGCCACCGGCCTGGCGATGCCGTTAAAAACCGTGCTGTTACATACACAATGCCCAGGTAGATAAGCGGCAGCATGGCGTAAACGCGGGTTTCCTGGGCATACACCACAGAAAGCGGGGAAATGGTAATGAGAAATACCGCCACCCAAACGGCTTTGGGGGATAACCAACGACGAGCAGCCAGGTAAACGGCCGTAATTTGCAGCACACCAGCCAACACAGAAAGATACCGCGCCGTGAATGGGGAGACCCCCACAAGCGATACCCACGCCTTCAAAATAAAGAAATACCCGGGTGGATGGATGTTGACCACACGGTTGGCAATAATTTCCGCCCAACTGGAAGTGGCAAGGTGCAAGCTGATGCCTTCATCCCACCAGAGGCTTTGCGCATCCAGCCGGTAAAGACGCAAGGCAAATCCAATCAATATAAAAAGTATCAACCAACTGACAGGCAAATGTGCCTCTTTTTGTTGGTTCAATGTCTTGGGCTGGTTATTCATCGGCTGTTACTTCCAGCGTAATAGGGAGAATGTAGCGATTATCGGGTACGGCCGTTTCTCCTGCATCTCTGGCGGCCAACCGCGTGCCGGATTCCGACACATAAACCCCGACCCCCAGTTGATATGGGCCTGCCGCATCGTCGGGCAGCGTAATGGTATACCGGTCTTCAATGATTTCGCCGGGGGCACGGGTGTTGGCAGGTAAACCGCCCGGCCACTGGTCCCCCTGGGCAGCATTCAGGCCATCTTGTCCAATGACGTGCACAAAAGCCGACAGCAGCAGGTCTGGTGTGTTGTTCACTTCCCAGTAAAGGGTCACTTCGACTGTACTGCCGGGGGAAACGGCCGTTTCTGCCACATCCACCCCCCGCAATGTCAAAAAATCGCCGAACGTTACCGCCAACGGGTACGCCATATTTGGCGGCAAGCTAAATTGGCGGTCAATGGCTACAATGTCAATGCTGCCCAGTGTGACCGGTTCAGCCAATGGGGTGCCATTGGCATCGGCAGCAACCAATGAGAGGGGATATGTGCCGGCCGCAAAATTAACCGGCGCTTTTATGGGGACTTTGGCCTGCACCCATTGGCCGGGCTGCCATTGGCCGCTGTCATACGGGCTGAGCGTGTCTTGCCAAACGGCCGTTTCGCCCAACAGCAAAATGCCTTGTAACCCGGCAGGCAGGGGAGCCGTGGCCTGCCAATACAAATCGACCACTGCGGAAAATCCGGTTGCCAGAGTAGGCGGCAGTTCACTGTGGCCTTGCAGATGCAGTGTATCGTTTAGCCAGGAAACAGAAAGCGGTACGGGAACGGCCGCCGCCGCCAAGCCGCCTCCTCCGGCAGCATCTACCCACGGCCCCGGCAATGTCACCCCCTGAAACGAGCCATCAGCAGCCAGCACAGCCATCTGCTGACCATCCTGAAACAGGGACAGCGCCACGCGATATTGCCCAGGTGGTGCCGCATCCGGCAGCTTGATTTCATACAAAACAACGGGTTGTTCGCCGGGCTGCCAATTTTCGGGGTAAAAGGCAATGTCATTCACCAATGGGTACTCTGCCGATGCCCAAACATTGTTTTGTTCGTCCTTGAGTTGAAGCTGAACGGTGTAACGGCCGTTTGCAGCTGCTTTTTCCCACTGTACAGCCAATTGAACGGCATTCCCGGCCGACCGTACACCCAATCCCAACACCTGAAAATGGTTGGCAAACGAAACCCTTTCTGGCAGCGGGACGGCCAATTGAGGCATCGGCTGCGGGTTCGGCTGGTGGAAAATCCAGGCCTGTTCGCGACCGGCAAAACGAATGGTGTGAACCAGTTCTGCCGACTGCATGGCGCTGGCTTTACTGCCCGGATTCAACTGCTCGCCGCCGGCAGTCAAGACAAAATAGTCGGCATACGGCACACTTTCTTCTGATGAAAGGAGCGCTTTACCGGGGAAAAAAGGGGCAAAAGAGGGGCCAATTCCTGCCGCTACCGTCATGTTGCTGCTCTCTGGCTGGTCGGCCAACCACTGTCCGGCTGCGCTGATTGATTCACCCCAGCCTAATGCCATAACTTTGTCTGCGAGCCAGGGACCACCGACCAATGGGTTGTAGGCAGCCAGCGGGTATGGCCAAACTGTAAGCAGCCAAAGTAGTTGGGTGACGATAACGGCCGTTCCTCCCCATTTTCTGCGCCATTGGGCCATGAGATGGTGCCACCCGTAAGCGGCCGTTATCACCAGCACGGGCAGGGCAGGCAGGGCATAACGGTCAAACTTTTTTTCTGCCAAAGTAATGCCGGTCAAAAACAACACAGCCCATAACCACAACAACCAAATTGTGAGCTTTGTGCCTTTCGTGGCTTTTGTTTTTATCGTAAAACCAATGGACAACAGCAGCCCCAAAACAACCATCGGGCTTAACCGAAACAGCAAAACGACCGGATAAAAGAGCGCTCCATGTTCAAATTCGCTTTTGCCCATGAAAAATGTAGGGCGCAGTGCTGTTTCGATGTGGCGGTTGGCGTCGCTGCTGGCACGGGTAAAAACGCTGGCGGCATCCTGCCACAGGGCGGGGAACAGTATGAGTATGACCACAATTGTGACGGTGACCCAAATGAAGCCGTATTTGAAAAGGAAACGGCCGTAATCCCGCCAACCCTCTCCATGAAGCCACGCCCCCACCAACAAGAACAGCCCGGCAAACGGAATCAACAAAACAGCCGGACTTTTGGTCAGCAGTGCCAATGCCGCGGCCACACCTGCCAGCACAACATAAGCCGCTCTTTTGTCACCCCTTTCGGGAACCGCATCTGGAAAAACAGCCGCAGCCCAGGCTAACAAGGAAATGGTGGCAAATGTCGTCATCAGGCCATCCACATGGAGCAGCCCACTTAGCCCGCTAATAAATGGGTCAAAAGCCAACAGCAGGGCAGCCAGCCATGCTGTTTTATCGTTCCACAAATGTCTGCATAACCAAAAGATGACGACGATGCCAGCAGCGTTAACGGCCGTGACCGCCATTCTTGCCCCATTTAGCAGCACCGCCAACTGTCGAAACGCCTCCATATTATCCGGCGTCATAAAAGCCAGCTTTGTCACCCAGTTATAGGCTTCCTGGCTGGCCGGAAACAACCACAACTGTAGTTGGATGCCCAACGCACCCAGCCAGGTAGTCGTTACGCCCGGATGGCCGCTGGTCATGGTGGCTGGCCAGTCGCCAGCTTTTAAGGCTTCCCAAAATGAAACGGAACGAAAGACCCAAATTAGCTCATCCGGAGTGATGTATCGCCCAATTGCTGCCAGCCGGGGCAGCCAAGCGAGGATAAATAAGGTGGGTAATGAAATGAGGGGGGTGATGGGAAACGGCCGTTTCCAACCACCCAACCAATGACCAACACGCTCAAACATAACCACCAATAATAACCGAATGCGCCCCCTGAAACTACATAGGAACTAGATTAGCAGCCCCAATACCATATTGCCTCTCGTCCTAAACCCAGTATAATTCCTTAAAACGCCTACCAACGTGTAGGAAATCTCAGGAGAGGAACTAACCTTGACAAACGATTTACTAAGCACAGGTGCTGCCGATGCTCAGCACCCCATGAGTTTTTTATTGGATCAAGAGCTCAATTTACCCAAAGCTGGAGAAATCCGCACCGGGACAATCATTGAGCGATACAGCAACGCGATTTTGGTCGACATCGGCGCCAAATCAGAAGGAATCATCACCGGGAAAGAACTAGACATTCTCGATGAAGACACCTTAGAAGAACTTGCTGTAGGTAATGAAGTAAAGGTTTACATCGTCAATCCAGAAGACAAAGATGGCAACGTCATCTTGTCTTACGCCAAAGCGGCTGAAGAAAAAGATTGGCAGCGTGCTGCTGACCTTTTAGAGTCCCAAGAAGTGTATGAAAGCAAAGTAGTGGGCTACAACCGCGGCGGTATCCTGGTAAAAGTTGGTCAAGTTCGCGGGTTTATCCCCAACTCACAACTTCGACGTGAGCGTTTCCACGGAAGCGACGACAATGACACCGTTCATAAAAAGATGGTGGGGCAACCCATCCTCACCAAAGTCATTGAAGTCAATCGAAGCCGCAACCGCCTTATTCTTTCAGAAAGAGCAGCCGAAAAAGAAATGCGCGAAGCCAAGCGCGGCGCAATTTTGGCCAAACTGAATGAAGGTGATGTGGTAGAAGGACGCGTTGTCAATCTGGCGAATTTTGGCGCATTCGTCAACATTGGAGGCGTCGAAGGACTGGTTCACCTGTCAGAATTAAGCTGGAAACGAGTCAATGATCCTTCTGAGATTTTGCAGGTTGGAGACGAAATCAAAGTCTACGTTCTGAATATCGATGAAGAAAAACAACGACTCGCCCTCAGTTTAAAACAACTGGAACCAGACCCGTGGACATTGATTGACGAAATTTATCGGGTAGGGCAGCTTACAGAAGCAACAATTACCAAATTAACGAAATTTGGTGCGTTTGCCCGCTTAAATGACGACTATGAACTAGAAGGGCTTATTCACATTTCTGAACTATCAGAAGATCGGGTGGAGCACCCGCGTGAAGTGCTTAAACCTGGTGACGTTGTCACAATCCGTATCATTCGTATCGATTCCGAACAACGCCAGCTTGGCTTAAGCCTCAAACAAGTTGCTTCCGCTGACTTTATTGAGGCTGATTTGGAAGCATTATCAAATTAGTATCAACATACAACTGCTGGGCTGGCTTCAAAGAAAACTGAGGTGATTACTGGTGAATTCCAAAAATTGGGAACGTTTTACACAGCGTGCTCGTCGCGTACTTAGTTTGGCACAAGAAGAAGCCGAGCGGTTGAATCATAATTACATTGGCAGTGAACACGTCCTGATAGGCCTCCTTCGTGAAGAAGGTGGCGTAGCAGGACGTGTTTTGCGTGAATTGGGGTTGGACGCAGTTAGAGTGCAAGCGATGGTAGAAAGGCTTTCTGGTGGCCCAGGAACCCGTACACCTTTTACAAAAATCGAGCTGTCGCCAAGCACAAAGCGCGTCCTGGAGCTTGCTGTTGATGAAGCTCGCCGAATGGGGCAACACTACATTAGCACAGAACATTTGTTGTTAGGCCTTGCTCGTCAAAATGAAGGGATGGCCATTGATGTTCTGCGCAAGTTTGGCATTAGCGCCGAGCAAATTCGCCGCCAAACCAGGCGAATGTTGAAGGAAAGCCCCGTCAGCTCTGCTGAATCTTCAACGCCACAGCGTCGTCGCAGCAGCAAAGAAAAGAGCAAAACGCCAATGGTCGATCAACTAGCAACAGACTTAACAGCCTTAGCAGAAGAAAACAAATTGGATCCCGTCATTGGTAGAAATACCGAAATTGAACGGGTTATCCAAATTTTGGCACGCCGGACTAAAAATAATCCGGCGCTAATTGGGAATCCGGGTGTTGGTAAAACTGCCATCATTGAAGGATTAGCCCAACGCATTATTGAAGGCAAAGTGCCGGAAATTCTGGTTAATAAGCGTGTACTCCAACTGGATGTAGGCAGTCTTGTTGCTGGCACAATGTACCGAGGTCAATTCGAGGAACGCCTGAAACGTGTCATTGAAGAGCTAAAAGCGAGCGATTCAATCCTCTTTATTGATGAAGTACACATGCTTGTGGGTGCAGGATCGGCAGGCAGTTCTGTTGATGCGGCAAACATTCTAAAACCGGCATTGGCACGTGGTGAGCTGCAAACGATCGGGGCTACGACGCTCGAAGAATATCGCAAATATATTGAAAGTGACGCTGCTTTAGAACGCCGCTTCCAGCCTGTGTATGTGGAAGAGCCTTCTCCAGAAGAAGCGATTCAAATTTTGCAGGGAATTAAAGGGGCGTACGAGCAACATCACAATTTGACAATTACACAAGAGGCTATTGAAGCGGCCGTTAATCTTTCAACCCGTTATGTCACTGACAGGTTCCTGCCAGATAAAGCCATTGACTTGATTGATGAGTCAGCTTCCAGGGTGAGAATGTACCGCATGCCGCAGCCAGGCGATATCCGAGAAGCTTACGAAAAGCTGCAAGATATTCGCGATGAGCTGGAAATTGCTGTTGATGAAGAAGAAATTCAACGGTTAAAACAACAGGAAGAAGAAATCCAACGGCAATTGGATCAACTTCGGGTTGGTGATGTTGACAAGCCTGAAGTGAGTGTAACGGCCGAAGATATTGCTGAAGTGCTTGCGATGTGGACAGGCATTCCGGTCTATCAATTTACGGAAGAAGAGTCCCAGCGGCTCTTGCGCATGGAAGAAGAGCTATCCAAGCATATTGTGGGGCAAGAAGAAGCGATTACAGCTATTTCAAAGGCTGTTCGTCGTGCCCGCGCCGGCCTGAAAGACCCACGCCGTCCTATTGGCTCGTTTATTTTCCTGGGGCCAACCGGTGTTGGTAAAACGGAATTAACCAAAACTCTGGCGCAATTCCTCTTTGGCAGCGAAGATGCGCTTGTCCAATTGGATATGTCTGAGTTTATGGAACGGCATAGTGTTGCCCGGCTGGTCGGTTCGCCGCCTGGATATGTGGGGTATGAAGATGCTGGTCAATTGACCGAAGCTGTACGCAGACGCCCCTACTCCATTGTGGTGTTTGATGAAATTGAGAAAGCACACCCTGAAGCGTTTAATATGCTTCTGCAAATTATGGAGGAAGGCCATCTTTCTGACGCCAAAGGGCAGCAGGTTAATTTCCGCAACACGATCATTATTATGACTTCGAATGTTGGGGCAGACACCATTAAACGTGGACCTAACCTGGGCTTTGCTTTCCAACAAGATGATGCGGCCGCTTATGAATCTACGAATGCAGAGATTCGCAAGAAATTGATGGATCAATTGAAGCGCAGTTTCCGGCCAGAGTTTATTAACCGTGTGGACAGTATTATTGTCTTCCGGCAGCTTGCTGAGGAACATATCCGCACAATTGTGGATATTATTCTTGGTCGTGTTAATGAACGTTTGGCTGAACATGAGCTTGTGCTGGATGCAACGGACGCAGCAAAGAGCTGGCTGGCAAAGCATGGATATGATGCTGAGTATGGGGCACGGCCGTTACGCAGACTCATTCAAATGGAAGTGGAAGACAAGCTATCAGATGCTGTTTTGGCTGGCGAATTTAAACCCGGTCAAACCGTGCTGGTAGATGTTGAAGATGACCAAATTGTGCTGAAGCATCCTGAAATGGCCCCGCCCGAAGAAGCCATTGCTGCTAATTAATCAGTTCTGTTAAATAAACACACAAAAGCCCGCGAACATGCGGGCTTTTTTATTGCAAAATTGCAGATATTCATAACGCCAGATGATTTTCAAGAAGGAGCATACCACCAGCCAGGTTATGGAATGACCAGCACCATGCCTTCTGCAATAGAAGCAGTTTCAGGAATTTGGTTGATTTGACGCAAATCCTCTGGAGAGACACCGTAGGCTGCGCTGATTGATTGAATGGTTTCCCCGGCTTTGACAATGTGGATGGTTCTTGTGCCGGGTGCGCCAGCTACGGGTAGTAGGTATAAGTGTTCTCCGGCAAAATGAGCTGGTGGGGTGTATGTAGCTGGTAATGTCGGTGTTGGCGTCACTTCTAATCTGGGAATGCTTTCAATGGCTGAAGGCACGGCCGTTTCCCCACTACCGTCCCCTAAATTTTGCACAACATTTTCAACACCATTTGCTGCATCCTGACCATTACATCCAATTAACACAGCACTCATTACAATCACCAATAATAAAAACAAAACCTTTCTCATTTTGCCTCCCATTACAACACACCAGTGATAACATGCTACATTATGGTAAATACACTCAATGTATACAGCATACGCATATTTTATGGCAAACGCAACCATGTGTAATTGATACCGCTTTAGCCAAATGTCCTAAATCCGTGAAGAAGCCGCGAATAATGGCTTGAACACCCCCCGGCCTGGCCTATAATTTTTAATGTATGATTCCAGCAACAATCGGCCGTTACCTTATCAAAGCAGAATTGGGTCGTGGTGGCATGTCCACCGTTTATCTGGCACATGATCCCCACTTTGATCGGCTTGTTGCCATCAAGCTGCTTCCACATGAACTGCTGCACCACCCCACCTTTCGCCGTCGTTTTGAGCGCGAAGCCAAAATTGTCGCCTCTTTAGACCATCCGGCCATTGTGCCTGTGTATGATTTTGGCGAAGAACAAGGCCAGCCGTTTTTAGTTATGCGCCATATGACCGGAGGGTCTTTGGCAGACAAGGTAAAAAATGGCCCGATTGGTGTGGCTGAAGCGGCCCGCATTTTCTTGCGGCTGGCTCCGGCGTTAGACGAAGTCCATAATCGTGGTGTTGTTCATCGCGATTTGAAACCAAGTAACATTTTATTTGACAAGCTTGGCGCGCCGTATATTTCTGACTTTGGAACGGCAAAGCTGAATCATGCCCAAACACGGCTGACAGATACAGGTGGTGCTGTCGGTACGCCCGCCTATATGAGCCCAGAACAGATCCAAGGGGCTATGGAAATTGACGGCCGTTCCGACATTTACGCACTCGGCATCATTTTGTTTGAAATCCTAACTGGCAGCCACCCCTACCAAACCGACACCCCTATTGGGATTGCCGTTCGCCACATCTTTGAGCCAATTCCCCATATCCTGGATTTACAGCCTGAATTACCACGTGCATGCCAGGCCATCATTGTGCGGGCAATGGCTAAAAATCCGGAAGAACGGTACGCCACAGCCTCTGCACTGGCGGCGGATTTGGCAAATGTGGCTTCTGCGTTGGAACCAGCTGCATTCCAGACCGGCACACTTTTACCTGTTGTACCGCAAGCCCAGGCCAAACCAGTTACGGCCGTTCCCCAGCAGAAACGCCGCGCACTTATCATCGCCAACACCCAATTCGACATCCCCCCACTCTCTTCATTGCCACATCCAACCACACTTGCCCAGGCCAACAAACTGGTAGAGACGCTGCAAAACCCCCAGCTTGGCGGCTTCAGCGACGTCATTTTTCTAAAAAATGAACCCAATCACGTTGTGCAGCGCGCTATTTCAGAATTTTTTGCACAAAGCCAGCCCGACGATATCCTGATGCTTTATGCAATGGGGCATGCCGTGCTGGACGAACGACACCAGCTATACCTGCTGTCCACTGACAGCGAGCTAGACCTGCTGCGAGGCACAGCCATCCCCGCTTCATTCATTGCCGAAGAGATGGATAACAGTCCGACACAATGCCAGCTCCTGGTAATGGACTGCCATTACAGCCATTTAAGCATAGGACAGGTGCCGGGACTCCCCAAGAAAACTGTGGACACCGGAGCGTCTTTTTCCAAGAACGGCCGTAACCACATCATTCTCAGCGCCTATGACGCCACCCATTTTGTCTGGCACAACGGCGTAATTGCCGGTTATGCTGAGCCATCACACTTTACCCAGGCATTTATCAATGGCCTGGAAAACGGCAAGGCCGATGTAAACCGGGACGGCCTCATTACCATTACAGAGCTGTTTGATTTTGTCCGCGAAGAGTTGCTGGCACACGCCTCACCCGGACATAAAGCACAAAATCCGCGCAAATGGACATACCACACCACACAAGATGTTGTCATTGCCCAAGCTGCCTCGCCACAAGCAGAACGGGCTGAAACGAGCAGTCATTTGCAGATTCCCGGACAAATTTGGGGACGTATTTGGGCAAAAACGGCCGTTTTCATCATCGTCGTTTTTGTCATTGCCAGCCTGTTTTTAACCGCCTTTGGCCAAAATCCGGAAAATAACTCAGCCCCAACCCTGTCTACCAGCACGCCCTCAACGAGACCAAACATTGAAACCGACACACCCCCGGCTGAAAGCATCGCCCCACTCCCAACAAGTACCACCCAACCGGTTACCAATCCAACCGCAGCCGCCTCACCTCTGCCAACGGAAACGGCCGTACCCACGCAGCCCCCTACGCCCACCACCACCCCAACAGCCACCACGACAATCACGCCTACAATGACCGCTGAACCGACGGCCGTACCGGAAACGGCCGTTGCCCTGCAATCATCCAGCATCTTTACCCAACCAGATGCCCATGCCACCGAGCTGGCTATCATCGATGTCGATGAAACCGTCACCGTGTTGGGGCGATCCGCCATTGGCTTATGGCTATACGTAGAAAATAGCACAGGCATCCAGGGATTTGTCTATGGGCCGCGCATGGCCTACGCGGGTGACTTTAACAGCCTGCCGGTCATCCACAACAGCGAAGAAAGCAGCTCCCAAGCCACCGCCACCTGCCAGAGCGGTGAATGCCCTGCCCTCTCGCTAGACCTTTACCCACTGCCGGGCGCACGCTGCGAAAATGAAATTGTTTATCGCACAGTTTACATGCGCGGACAGGGAGGAAACGGCCGTTACACCTACTATTGGAACGGAAAATGGATCGCTGGCCCCACCACAGAAGGGTTTGGTTTCGAAGTCAACAACGCCACCAGCCAAACCATTATCGGCACAGGCAAAGTCGTTTCAGATGATGGACAAACAGCCGAAAAAGAACTGTTTATCAACGATTTTTCCTGTACGAATAATGAATGATTGATGGATTGTAAAACTATACAGCAGGAACACAGAG
>CAZRIB010000065.1:0-9577 GCA_964600035.1 uncultured Ardenticatenaceae bacterium
TGCCGCCTATCCGTGGGATCCAGCCGTGGCAGATTAACGGCCGTTTCGTTTCTTCACGGCTTGCTGTGTGTTACTAACCCATAGCAATCACCCAACAACAGCTTTTGTCATTATCAATTACTCGATTCGGGAGAAATCTTATGCAGCTAGCTGCCACTGCCCCCAAAAGACGTGTTACCCGCCGCGAGCGGGTCGCCTGGTATTTATACGATTTCGGCAATTCCGCTTATGCGGCCGTTGTTTTGCTGGCCGTTTATTCAGCTTATTTCCAAGGAACTGTGGTTGGCGGGGCAGAAGGCTCACGCCTTTGGGGCATTGCCGTTGGTATTGCCATGCTAGTTGTTGCTGTCACATCCCCCGTGTTAGGCACAATCGCAGATTTTTCTGGCTCTAAAAAGAAGTTTCTGGCTTTTTACACGGCCGTTTCCATCATCTTCACTGCCGGATTGTTCCTGGCCGAACCGGGACGTGTGGCACTAGGAATGGGCTTCTTCATTCTGGCCGAAATCGGTTACCGCAGTGCCCAGGTTTTTTACAACGGCCTCCTGCCAGAAATTGCCGCTCCGGATGAAATCGGCCGTATTTCCGGCAACGGCTGGGCAATTGGCACACTTGGCGGCATTGTCTGCCTGCTGATTGTGCTGCCCCTTATCGTTTTGCAGCAGCAAGGCATTATTCCCCTGGAAGGCACGGTGATGGTGCGGCTGTCGTTAGTCATTACGGCCGTTTTCTTTGCCATCTCCACACTCCCCCTCTTCCTCTGGCTGCCAGAACGCGCCCAACCCAAACCCCTGCCAGCAGGCGAAAATTACTTCACCGTCGCCCTCAAACAACTCCGCCAAACATTCCAGGGAGCCGCCCATTTCAAAGAATTCCTCAAATACATGGCTGCCTTTCTCGTCTATAACGACGGCATCATCATGGCCTTAAACTTTGCCGCCATAATCGGGGCTGTCCTCTTTGGCATGGACCAACAAAGCCTCATCATCTTCGTCATTGTGGTGCAAATCACCAACGTTGTTGGCGCATACGCCTTTGGCCTGTGGGTAGACCGGTTAGGCGGCAAGAAAACCCTCACTCTCTCCATCGGTCTCATGCTGCTTGTCATTGCCGCCATGTACTTTGCCCAAACCAGCGTTCAGTTTTACATCATCGGGTCCGTTGCCGGCTTTGCAATGGCTGGCGCCCAATCCCTCAGCCGGACAATGGTGGGCATGTTTGCCCCCGCCGGGCAAAGCGGCAAATTTTACGGCATGTTTGCCGTCGCCGGGCGCACATCCTCATTCATTGGGCCGGCCGTCTTTGGCTATGTAGCCTCAGAAGCAGCTTTTTATTTTGAACGGCAAGGGCTGCTGCCAGAAACGGCCGAACAAAAAGGGCTGCGTCTCGCCATCCTCTCCATTGGCATCTTTCTGCTTATCGGGTTGGGGCTGTTGATGCTGGTAAACGAAAAACGGGGACGCGAGGCCGCACAGTTGATGCAAGCGTCATAGCCTATGGCTTACAAACAACCGTCAGGATTGGTTCAATTTGGGAGATTAGACCAATCTTCTATCTCCTCTCTTTGACCACTATTTTTTATGGTGAACGGGCACGCCCCATTCTGCTGATTTTTGAGCAATAAAGTCCAGTACTGCCTGATGCGCTTGCCGTTGGTTAGTACAAACAATGGGCGGGCCAAAGGCAATGCGAACAGGCTGGCTGCGGTCAATGGGGCCAAAATCACGCAAATGCACGCCATTGCGCCAAAAATCGGTTTTGACAGCCACCGGAATGACCGGCACGTTGGCTTTTTTAGCCAGTTTCACGCCTAAAGAGTTAAATTCCGCCGGATTGAACCAGGTTCTCCGTGTGCCTTCTGGAAAGAGAATCACCGAAATGCCCTCGTTTAACAGTTGGGTTCCCTCGCGCATCACGGTTTGTAAATCTTCACGCGGGTTGGTGCGGCTAACGGCTATGGTGCGGCGCGCCTTGACCAATGGGCCGAGTACGGGGTATTTGGTGAGGGAGGCCTTGATGACGTAGGTGACGGGTTGGATGGGCACAATGAAGCTTGGCAAAATATTGTTTTCCAGAGAGCTCATATGTTTGCTGGCGAAAACAACCGGGCTTTGGGCGGCACGAATGTTGTCTATGCCGGTTACGTGCAGATGCCCCCCTGATGTTTCGATGAGGTTGAGCAGTGCCAATGAGGTTTGCCACCATGCTTTGGTGTCGTAGCGGCCTTGGGCTAGCTGCCAGCGTGCCTTGAGTAATGTGGCGATGTAACGGCCGTGAAAAATGATACGGCCGTTGCCAGCCAGCCTATCCAGCCACCAACGCGTCCTATTCGCCGGAGTCTGGTATACATCTCCGGGAAAAATTGTCTCCATCCCTTACCCTTTTGTTCGTTTTCAAACCTGGCGGCACGAAAGCAAAAAACATGATGCATCGCTAGCAGACGCATCAGCTTATCTTAAACAACCATACCAAAATCATTCAGAATCGCCCTAATCTGCTCTTGTAACAATGGGACATCTTCTTTCGCTGTTACCCATACTGTTATCACATCTACACCAAGATAATCATGGATTAATTTATCTCGCATTCCTGCAATATCTTGCCACGGTATCTCTGCATATTGCTCACGCAGCGGCTTCGACAATCGTTTCGTTGCTTCTCCAATAATCTCTAATTGTCGTATCACCCCATCCTGAAGCAAAGATGTTTGAGTAAACTCTTCTTCAGTCACATCTTGAATATACTCACGTATCTGTGCAGCAGCATCATAAATATGGCGCAAATACACTTTATCATCGTGATAGCTCATAAATCCCCCGAGCACCAGACAATACTTCATCACGAATATAGGGACTAAGCGCTTGTTCAGTAATCAAATCCACTTTACGCCCAAACAACACACTTAGTTCCCGCTCAAGCCGAATTAATGTGAGTAAACTTACTGGCTGAACAAATTGAACCAATATATCCAGATCGCTATCTTTCTGAGCCTCTCCACGAGCAACAGAGCCAAATACCTTCAGTGAGGCTACCTGATACCGGCGGCACAACTCTCGTAATTGTTCGTCTACCACAATGTCATTGTTCATATGCGTATTGTACACTAAGTGCCTGCAGCTTTTGTTCACTTAAAAATGTATGATGGCAAGGGTCTGGTTTGACTAACCAAACAAATCTGTTTCCAATTCTTCGTCGCTCATTTCACTGGCCGGAGGCAAGGCCGATGTTTTGCTCTTTTTGCCCGGGTTCAAGCCCTTCATTTCCTGATAAAAATGTTCATCGTAGCGGCGGGAACGGACAGGAATGGGCATTTTCACACCCCAACCCAGCAGCAGCACTTCCTGTTTCTCTTGCAGGCGTGCCAACATGCCGCGCAGTTGGTCACGTCCGGCCAGCCCTGTAAGTACAGCCCGAATGTCGTCTTCATCACCCAGCCACCCGGTGATGCGTGTGCCTAATTGGGACATGATTTCGTCGTCAATGCCAGACGGCCGTTGATCCACCACCAGCAGCGTGACAAAGTATTTGCGTAGTTCGCGGGCAATAATGCCAAAGGTTGTCTGGTTAGCCAACTGCGGGTTGAGCAGCTTATGGGCTTCTTCAATGGCAATGAGCAGGGGTTTGGGGCGGGCTTCACCAAAGGTCTTGTGCTGCTCTGTTTTGTTTACCCAGTGCTGGCGAATTTTGCGGGTAAGGATGTTGGAGACAAGCAAGTAATCCAGGTCAGATTCGTATTCGCCAAAACTGAGGATGACGTGACGGCCGTTTTCCAGTTTGTCCACAATTGCTCTTACCGAATCATTCGCCGGATTTTTGGCAACATATTTTTTATCGTAAATCAGCTTCAGCTTGCGATGCAAAGCCTCCGCCGCCTTTTCATGGACATTGTTTTGCCGTGCCCAGGCCGCCACTGAATGGTCTGCCGGATACGTTTTGCCCGTTTCCGGGTCAGTTTCCACAGCTCCGGCTTCCAATTTCATGAACGCGGCAAACCAATCACGGTTAAATGCCCGCTCCAGCGCATTCAGCGTAACGGCGGCGGTATCGGTCAGGTTCAACGCTTCCGCAAGCAGCAAAATATCGCTGGTTTCAAAATCGCTCAGGGCAATTTCCAATGTAAAGTCTGGTGAATTACCCCGCACCTTTGCCCCCGCCCCCAAGGCCGCTACCTGCACTTTTTGCCCAAAAATAGATTGCAAGCCGCGTACTGTTTCCCCTTTGTCAGAGTCCAAATCATCGAAGGCGTACTCGTTGTGCATATCAAATACGAGTGCGGCTGCGGCATCCTCTTTCATCAACCCGGCCAGCACCATGCGCGTGAGGAAACTTTTACCTGTGCCTGTTGCGCCAAAAATGCCGCTGGAACGCTTCACAAATTTATTCAAATCCAGCCGTACCGGGTAGCCTTGCTCAATGGTATGACCAACGACAAACATGCCATCGCCTTCCTTGCCGAAAATATCGGCCACGTCGGCCTCATTGGCGGCACGCACGGGGGCGTGGTGTGCGGGTACGGTTTTCACGGGTTTTGGCCCCGGTTGTTCCAGGCCTTTTTCTACGCGCGATTCCCACTCCTGACGGGCAGGGTCTGTTAGTTCTGGCCCCATGTCCATGAGGAGTGTGGGGTACATCTCCAGCGTGGTGTAGAGGGTTTTGCCCAGCAGTGCCTGGGAGATGGCTGGCTGGAGGCGGCTGCTTTGTTCATCGGCAAAGCGGGGGTCTGTTGCGCCTAGCTGTAAATCTGTGACGAGGCCGTAGTAACGGAAACGGCCGTTTTCACACACCACAAAGCTCCCTTCCTGCACCTGATCGGCAGATACCGTCAGCCGTACGCGAAAGCCTTCCTTCAGGCCGCCGCCAATGATGTAACCAATGGGGGGATTGTTGTCCATATTTACCTCTGCCAATAAAGATTGAAGATTAGTAACCCCGCTGGTGGCGCGGTGAGGACACCGGCCACAGCTAGAGAGGCTATACAGTTACAAAGATTAAACGATTGACTTTACCGAAAAAAGCAACCGAAGAGGCGCAAAGGACGCAAAGATTTAGAAGAAAAGGCTCTGTGTTCTCTGCATCTCCGCGGTGAAATCAACCTTTTTTCGGTGGACTCAACGATATTTATTTCCCAACGGCCGTTTTCAATTCCGGCAGCGCATCGCTAAGCGCTTCC
This sequence comes from uncultured Ardenticatenaceae bacterium, assembly GCA_964600035.1. Lineage (GTDB taxonomy): Bacteria > Chloroflexota > Anaerolineae > Promineifilales > Promineifilaceae > CAZRIB01. Next base: position 5,171 of record CAZRIB010000065.1, read on the forward strand.
AAAGTAGGGATGAGAACATCGTAATTACTGCGAAGTAATTCAATGAGTTCCTGGGTAACGGCCGTTGCCCAGGCCACATCATCGCCGCGAAGCCGGTAAAAGTCACGCACATGAGCCACCAAAAGCTGCTCCACCGGCACATCTTCACTGTTGGCGCGCAATATAAGCCGCAAATAACCCAATTTGTCGCTAAACGCCTTGATTTCAGCAGGGTCTCGAACCAGTTCAACCGGGTCCAGGTTTAGTGGCGGGCGGGGTGGCAGCCCGTGAATGATTTTCTGATTTTGCCGGTAACCGACAGCCATCACATTCATTTCTACAGGCAACAGACGGTTTTCGCGCTGGTCGTTTATCAGCTCCACCGGCGGATCCTCTGCCATGATCAGGCGGCGAGAGAGGGAGTCGTCGTCAATGTTGATGTTGTAGACCAATCCGTACACGGCTTCGTGGGTGTCTTTGGGCATGGCTTTAACGAGGCCGCCAAAGGAAACGGCCGTTAACTCATTAACCCGGCAGCCCACATCAAAGCCAATCGTTGCGGCTCTGGTGACGCGTCCAAACTGAAAATTGTGAACCTGTGAATTGCTCATCTTGCTGTCCTTAGTAAGCGTTCGTAAATATAGCGGTTTTCAGATTGGTTCAATCTGGCAGATTGAACCAATCTTGCCAAGTTAAAAACGAATGGTTAGTTATATCTTTACTGGCCATAGCGGCGGCGGGTACTGCGGCTTAAACCTTTCGTTTGCAGCTTGGCCGTTAAACTGCGATAAATGCCGTAGCGCTGCATGTAATTGTCAATCATCGTCTCCAAACTTTCGCGGTCTGCATATTGAATGACGGCCATTTCGTCGGCACGGGTAATGATGTAGGGGTAGCCACCCAGCAGGCGGCATTGGTCCATGATAAGGGCGTGGAGTTGGTTAACGGCCGTTTCATCTTCTGCCACCCAGCGCGGAATATCCACCCGGGCAATGCGCCGCCCACTGTTCCCCGGATTCAGATAGAAAAAGCACACTTCAAGGCCGGGGTCAAAACGGGCAAATTGCTCGTTAGGTGGGGAAATGTTCACAAACACTGGACTGCGCTGGCCGGGCCGCAAGAGACGGCCGTAAACGGCCGCATCCGCCAGACCGCCAGTCACCCCCCGCTTCCCCAAATCAGACCAGTTAAAGTTCAAATCATCCAAACCGGAAAGTGCCAACAACAACGTCACCACATACCCAGTCATGGGACGGTCAATGTAGCCAGCCAGCCACGCGCCGCTGTCTTTTGCCTTTAGCATCCCGCGCAGCCACGTCTGCACATCCTCATTGGGTGCGGCCTGGCTGTCACCAATCGGCCAGTACAGCAGGCGCTGGTCTAACATAGCCAGCACGGGGGCTTCCTCATGGCGGTAATCCCAGGCTGTGTTGGCGAGGATGGTAATTTCGCGCTTGTCACGCTCTATGCTGACTTTGCTGCTGCTCTGCAAAAAGTCGGCTTCCTGGGCATCACTTTGGGGGTAGTGCAGTTCCGGATGGGTGAACTGGATGGGGGTACGGCCGCTGCCGTAAAAGTAAATACAGCCGCCAACATTTAGCACATAATACAAATACGGCGCATGACGGTCTGGCATAATTTGCGAGCCGTCGGTGGCGATGAGGGTGGCTTGTGGTGGAACAGGAGGCGGATCAATGCCAACGTTTAGCGGGTTTTGCTGGCGTAACGGCCGTGCCGCCCGGTAATGCTTTGGATCAGCTTTCTCTTCTGCCAGCAAAAGTGCCTGGTCAATTGCCCGCCAATCATCTGCGTACCGCGCCATAACTGCCAGCAGATCATCCACAAAACTTTGCCTGTCGCCCTGGCGGGAAGCGGCCGTTCTGGCCATTGCATCCAACTGCGAAGTTAATTTTTCAAATTCAAGCGTCATGGGCAGCACACCTACGAGTTTGTCACGGTTCAACAGCTAACGGGGCACACCACGCCCGTTATTGTCAAAATTTTAGCACAGATGGTCTAAGCAAGCGACAGGTTGGGAGTGGAAGATTAGAGATTGGGGATTGGAGATTAGCGATTGGGGATTGGAGATTGATTGTCACCCAATCATCCTGTCACCCCATTTCTTCATTTCTATATAGCTGTGCAGAAACAAAGGGTGCAAGGGCATACCCTACCGCCACGGCAAAGGTCTCATCCCGATTAACCAACCCGGCTGTCAGGGCGCCGACTGCGCCCCCCTTTTGTTTAATGTTGTGGTCGTTCAGCACATCATCCATGATGGGGCCAAGTTCTTCTCCGGCATAAATGCGCCGGGCAATGTGGTGAGGCAGTGGCAGCCGGGCGGCACCACCAATCCCTTCACGGCCGTTTCTGTCCACCACCACTACCCAGCCTTGCAGCAGCAGCCCATCAGCAGAAGGATGAACACCACCTTCCAGCCCCACACCAAAATCGGCATCCGCCTGGCTGCGGGCCGCATGTGCCCGGTTTCGTGCCCCGGTAATCGTCTCTTCATCCGACATGGGCATGTCACTCACGCCGGTTGGCACATCCACAGCCACCACCTCTACCTGCGGCCACACGCGAGAAAATGTCATCTGTACGGCCGTTACCTTCACCGGATTTAATGACCCAACTGCAACTTTCATCATTCACCCTGCCAATAAAAAAGAGGCCGCCGCCAGCAGCCCCCTTGCTCGATAAATAAAAAATTGTAGTAGCTATTCAGGTGTACCCTTAGATTTGTCAAATTTAGTCTGGTAAACGCCTGGTCATGCTAAAAAATTTGACAAATCTTCTCGGCAGCGCTGTATAGATACAAATTGTAAATGGTAAATTATAAACGGTGAATTGCGAACCGGACACCTCATTCACAATTCATCATTCACCATTTACCATTCACCATTCACAATTCTTCCTCCCCCATCAATCAAGAACCAATTGGCTCATTATTACCGATGCCAATTTCAATCTTGGTAATCGCCTCAAAGTCCAGCGACTCCTCACTGCCCAGCACTGTTTCCAGTGCCATTTGCGCCACCTGAAAAAAGGCCCGCAAATCGTCAATGCGTTCCAGATAAAATTGTGCCAGTTCTTTTTCGTCCGGTGACAGCTCATTTTCGGCGGCTTTTAATTTTTCTACACTGTCACTTAACACATCAATGGCCAACTGCACTTCGCGCCGTTCCCGGCTGGACAACACATTGCGGATGACCTGCCACAAATCATGTTCGGCCACATAATATTTTTTGCGCTCCCCGCGCATCCACACTTCCTTGGCCATTCCCCACCGCTCGATGGCGCGCATATTCATGCTTACTGAGCCTTTGCTAATCTCTAATTTTTCGGCCAATTCATCCAACGACATGGGGCCGGGACTCATCAGCAATGTGCCGTAGAGCAGCCCCATTACTTCGCTAAAACCAAAAAAACGGGCGAGACGCCCCAGACCAGCAACGGTACTTTCATTAACAGCAATTAAATTATGGTGCATAGCTTATCCCCTGCTTTCAAAACGTTCTGAATGTATAGCATAGCAAAGACGTTTGGAAAGTCAACAAAATGGAACCGTTACCACTGGATGACCGGGCCGTGCCCTGCCCCAAGTTGATAGGCTGCTCCCTGCTGGATGGCTTTGGTGGTGAATGTGTGCGCCTGGGAAACGGCCGTTTCCACATCTGCACCCTGCGCCAAAAACGCAGCCACTGCTGCCGAAAGGGTATCCCCGGAGCCGTGTGTGTGGGCGGTTTGCACCCGTGCGCTGTGCAAGTAAATGATCCTTTCTCCGGCCAGAAGTATATCCACCATGCCAGCATCGTCACGACCGCCTTTGATGAGAACGTTCCCGGGGCCAAGCTGGCGCAGTTGGCGGGCATGGCGGGCTATGGCGTGCAAGTCGGTTGGGGAAATGGGCGGGCATTGTAAAAGAACGGCCGTTTCTGCCAGATTGGGCGTGATGAGTGTGGCGAGCGGCAGTAAATGGCGCACATAAGCATCGCGCACGCTGGTGGCAAACATGGCCTGCCCGCGATGATTGACCAGCACGGGGTCAACGACCAGTGGCATCTGTGGATATTGGGCGAGGGTGCGGGCTGTGGATACCACCAACGCCTCGCGGCCAATGAAGCCGGTTTTGGCTGCTCCTGCGCCGTAATCTGTGAGAACGGCCGTTATTTGGGCGGCTACAAATGCGGGGGGCAAAAACTGCACTTCTTGTACAGAGATGGAGTTTTGCGCGGTAACGGCCGTTATCGCACACATGCCATACACCTTCAGCGCGGCAAATGTCCGCAAATCTGCCTGTAATCCCGCCGCGCCTCCACTGTCAGAACCGGCAATTGTTAAGACTTTGGGCAAGGAAACGGCCGTGTCTTTCATCCCATAAACCCCTTTTACAAAAAAAGCCACCAGCAGCACGCCGGTGGCTAA
>CAZRIB010000065.1:9677-12874 GCA_964600035.1 uncultured Ardenticatenaceae bacterium
TTGGTAGCCCCTTCAATCTGGCGATGCAGGTCATACGTCACCGTCTTGTTCAAAATCGTCTTCGTCATGGCTTCCACAATCATGTCGGCTGCTTCCTGCCAGCCCATATACTCCAGCATCATCACACCAGACAAAATAAGGCTGCCCGGATTAACCTGATCCTTACCGGCATATTTGGGTGCAGTGCCATGAGTGGCTTCAAACAATGCCACGCCATCGCCAATGTTGGCACCGGGGGCCATGCCCAACCCGCCAACCTGCGCCGCGGCCGCATCGCTCATGTAATCGCCGTTCAAATTGAGTGTGGCAATCACATCATAATCGGCCGTGCGTGTCAACAATTGCTGCAGCATGTTATCGGCAATTACGTCTTTAATGATAATGTCTTCGCCATTGTTGGGGTTCTTCATAATGTGCCAGGGGCCGCCTTCCCACGGTTCTGCACCAAACTCTTCGCGGGCCAGCTCGTATCCCCAATCACGGAATGCGCCTTCCGTGAATTTCATGATGTTGCCCTTATGTACCAGGGTCACGCTCTTGCGGTTGCGGTCAATGGCATATTGAATGGCCTGACGTACCAGCCGCTTTGTGCCGAATGCACTGACCGGTTTAATGCCAATAGCGCTGTCCGCACGGATATTTTTGCCCAGTTTGGTGTTCATAAAGTCAATGATGGCCTTTGCTTCTTCTGTTTCAGCTCGCCATTCAATGCCAGAATACACATCTTCTGTGTTTTCCCGGAAGATTACAATGTCCATCTTTTCCGGTTTGCGAACGGGGCTGGGTGTGCCGGGAATCCAGCGAACAGGCCGTACACAGGCGTACAGGTCCAGAACCTGCCGCAAGGTCACGTTGAGGCTGCGGAAACCGCCGCCGATGGGGGTGGTAAGGGGGCCTTTAACGCCAACGAGGAATTCGCGCATGGCTTCAAAGGTTTCTTCTGGCATGTAGTTGCCATCGTACAGGGAGGCTGCTTTTTCGCCGGAGTAAATTTCCATCCAGGCAATTTTGCGTTTGCCGCCATAGGCTTTTTCTACGGCCGCATCCCAAACGCGGATAGAGGCAGGTGTAATGTCTACGCCGATACCATCTCCTTCGATGAAAGCGACGATGGGGTTATCCGGGACATTCAGCTTGCCATTGCTGAAGGTGATTTTTTCACCATCGGGAATCTGTATGTGCTTATAAGCCATTTAGGTTTCTCCTGGTTTGTGAGTTTTGTATAGGGTTGGTAAACAGTTTGTGAGTGGGCTTTGCCCGTGGAGATTATACCGTATGCAACCTAAACAGACAGTGAGGGATGTCACGTGTTTGGGGTTCGGTCTGCCAGTGCTTCAGCCGTTTGGCTGGCGGGTTGATATTGTTGAAGTTCGTTTATGACGAAACCGGGCGCACCGACCGTCACTGGCACATAGCGGTCTCGGATGCTGGCTTTTTGGATGCGCCCCCATATGTCTGTGACGATGGTGTAGTGTTGGGCAGGGATGAGTGTGTCGAGTAAACGGCCGTTACTGTCGTATTGCGGCGTATCCCGGTGCAGCCCCTGCATGGTTACACCCCCCTGTTCATTGCGGTTTGTTTGCATCCATTGAATGTGAGACATATCGCCGGGAATGTCCAGGGCATGGCGCAGTTCGGCCGTAACAACACGGGTGAGGCTGGCGACGCTGGCATACACCGGCGGGGGCAGTTGGGCAGCGACCTGGGCCGCGGTGCGGGTTACTTCACCAACGGCCGTTACCGTACTGAACAACACCATTCCACCCACGACAACAAACCATATTAAAAAGACGGCGCGAGGAAATTGATCCGGAATGGGGGAAAGGGCATCCTGATAGGAGTGCAAGCTGCTTTTGGCGGCATTGAGTACAGCGGCTATTTCCTCCGGACTGTGGGCCGCAGTGTTGGTAATGTGGCTGATAGCCCGGCTTACTTCATCCCAACGAACGCCGTCTTCCATTCCAGCCAGGTCTCGTTTGATGTCTTCCTGAAAGGTGGTGAGTGCAGTCTTGTGTTCGTCGCTAAGGTCGCCAGCAAGCCAACTGGCTGTTTGCTGGGTCAGGTACCGTATTTCCTGGCGAACGGCCGTTTCTGCCCGTGTGTTCACTCTATCCAACACAATATTCAACCCAATTGGCAGGAAAAAATAAAACACAACCGGCACGATAACCACCAACAACGAAGCAATGATAATGCCGAGTTGAACGTGAGGCATTTTCCACTTCGGGGGTGACAAATGAGGCAAATATTGCTGCAAACGCTGTATCTGCAAAAGCGTCCGCCATGTTGGTGGGATAAAAACAGACGGCAGTAACCCGGCCAAAAACACGCCGACCGCCATTGGTACAGCCCGTGTCCACAGGTCTACCGGATTTCGGTTAAATAACAGAAAGAAGACGCCCATGCTGACGTAAACGGCACCAAGCCCGCCGACTGCCATTGTCGATGTGGAGGAGAATATTTTGTTTGGCTGGCTGACAAAAAGCAGCAGAAGGATCATGCTGGCCAATGTGTAAAACCCAACTGGCACGGCGATCTCATTCGCAGACCAATCTGGATTTTGTATGCTCATTAGCACCCCGGCGAACATGCCGAAAACCATTGGACCAATCAACGCAATGATGAGGGACAAAATGGGATGATCTTGTGCGTTTGGGCGAATACGGCCGTTTGGCATACCCTGCATCAACGCCCAATTGCGGTTATCTGCTCCACAGCGCGGGCAAAGAATATGGTTGTCTTTCTCATGCTGTTGGGTATAGGGGGGCATGGTATCCCAATTGGGAACGGCTCGGTTAACGGCCGTTGTCATTCGCCGCTGCCGTTCTGGCATATACCGGAACCAAACATCTGGCTGGGCATTCGGCTTCAAACGATAATCTTCCTGCTCTTTTCCAAACGCTTCAGCCACAGCCAACCGTTCGCCACAGCTAATACAATCAAGATGCCTTGTTGTATAGATAGGGGGCAATTGGGGTAATTGAATCATCACTACCTACCCTTGTGCACCTGACCTCCCAAATGCACCAACTACAAAACGAATCGCGACCATTAAACAAACGCTTCCATCGTCCCATGGAAACGTCTGAAAAACAACCAAACAGCAGACCTGTTAACGGGGGATTGAAATGGCAAAACGGGCTGCTATCTGGCCTACACTCAAATCAACTTGCTTTGCGACCCAAGTTGAGATTCAG
>CAZRIB010000066.1:0-12837 GCA_964600035.1 uncultured Ardenticatenaceae bacterium
GACGAGCAATGGCTCAACGCCCACACCATCGGCTGGCCTCAGCTTAAAGCACGCCTGGCCGACTACCCGCCGTTGGTTACTGCCCAAATCACCGGCATTGACCAGGGCGACATTGAGCAGCTTGCCCGCATGTATGCCCAAACACGTCCCAGTTTAATTAAATTTTCAGATGGCTTGCAGCGGCATCCCAACGGCGGGCAAACCATCCGCGCCATTTTGACCCTGCCAGCTTTAACCGGACAGTATGGGGTGCGCGGCGGCGGGCTGGCCTACACCACAAGCAGCATGGTGCAGTGGGACAGTGAAGCCATCAACCATTGGGCAGAATGTCCGCCGCCTGGCCGCTGGGTGAATATGAACCGGCTGGGAGCGGCTTTGCTGGGCGAAGTAGACAATCCGCCGATTCAGTCGCTGTTTGTGTTTGGGGCGAATCCGGCGGCTGTAAACCCGAATGCCGGGCGGGTGGTGGCTGGTTTGCAGCGTGAGGATTTGTTTACAGTGGTGCATGAGCTGTTTATGACCGATACGGCGCAGTTGGCCGATATTGTGCTGCCGGCCACGTCCCAATTGGAGCAGGTTGATTTGCACAAGGGGTATGGGCATACGGTGGTGCAGTATAATGCGCCTGCTGTTGCGCCGTTGGGGGAATGTGTCAGTAATTGGGATGTGATGCGGCTGCTGGCCACAGAAATGGGGTTTATGGAGCCGTGGCTGCATCAGCCTGCGGATGAGGTGCTGGATGAGATTTTGCGGGCTTCCTGGGGGAAGAATCCGGCTTTGGCAGGTTTGACGGTGGCGGCGTTGAAGGAGCGCGGCCCGGTTTTGCTGGATTTGCCGGATGTGCCGTTTGCAGACGGCCGTTTCCCAACGGCAAGCGGCAAGGTGGAACTGTACAGTGAAGGAATGGCCGCTTTGGGTGTGGATCCACTGCCTGCTTATGTGCCTGCGGACGACAGTGGGCAGACGGACAATGCGCCATTAAACGGCCGTTTTTCCCCCGAAAGCTCGCTGCTCATGCTAACCGGTGCGGCACATCACTTTGTAACCAGCACATTTGCCAACCAACCGGCATTGGTGGCCAGGGAAGGTGAGCCGTTTGTGGAGATTCACCCGCTAGATGCAGCGGAACGGGGCATTGCTGATGGCGATTGGGTGGTGGTGGAAAATGGCCGTGGTTGGTGTGAGCTGACAGCGCGGGTGACAGATGGCATTCGTCCGGGGGTGGTGGCTTCGCCAAAGGGAAGATGGGCTGCGCCGGGAAACGGCCGTAATGTCAACTGGACCACGTCTGATGTGCTGGGCGATTTGGCCGGACAAAGCACATTCCACACCAACCGGGTATGGCTGCGCAGACGGGAAGGCAAAACGTCATAATTGGCTTTGCCGGGGGTTATGAATCGGGGTCAATGATGTGCAGCCAAAATGTGAATTTGGTTTCTTCGCAGGGCGTGCTTTTAACAGCGATACGGCCGTGATGCCGTTCTATAATCTCTTTGCAAATGGCAAGCCCCAGGCCGGTACCGGCAATTGGCTGATTTTTATGGGCTTCCCCTCGGAAAAAACGGTCAAAAACAAAAGGTAGTTCATGCTGCGGGATACCCGGCCCTTTGTCAATGACTGAAACCGCTACGGCAGGCTGGTGGTCAAGGGTGTCCAGTTTGGCTGAAATCGTAATAATGTCTGCATCCCCACTGTATTTCAGGCTGTTGGTGATTAGATTTGTCAATACTTGTTCAATTTGCTGCCTGTCTCCTAACAAGGGGGGTAAATGTTCAGGCAGCTGCAGGTTAAGCGTTTTTTGGGTTTTTTGGGCAAGGGGTTGTAGGGATTCGGCCGTTTTTTGGATGAGTTCAATAATGGAGATGGGTGTCCGCTGGGTGGGTAGATCGCCGGTTTCCAGTTTGGCCAGGTCTAGTAAATCCTGAATGAGTATGCTGAGCCGGTTTGTGTTTTGTTTGAGCGTTTCGATATATCGGGGGTGGTTTTCTGTGCCAGAACGTTCCAGCAGGTCTATGTATAACGTGATGTTTGCCAGAGGTGTCTTTAGTTCGTGGGAGACGTTGCTGATGATGTTGGACTTGAGTTTGTCTATTTCTTTGAAGTGGCTGATGTCGGAGAGGACACCCACGAAGCCGGAGAGGTTGGGGTGGCTTGTTTTGAGCGGGGTAAGGATGAGGGAGACGTCGATGGTTGTTGCGTCGGGACGCAGGAAGGTGGTCTGCCCCGACCAGGGTTGTTGGGCTTTGATGGCATCGGTTAGGGAAACGGCCGTTTCTTCATCATCATGTATCCATTCAGCAAGCGGTATATGTGCATAATCGGCCGTGAACCCGGTAATGCGGGACATAGCCGGGTTGGCATACATAATGCGCCCCAGGGTATCGGTAAAAAAGATGCCTTCGCCGGCCACTTCCAGAATGGCCTGGGTTCGGTCTTTTTCTGCACTTAATTCGGCTGTGCGTTTTTCAACTTGAATCTCCAGATTTTCGTAAAGCTGAATGTTTTCCAGCACCGGGGCAATTTCATTGGCGAGAACGGTGAGCAGGTTGATGTCTGGCAGTGGGTAAAAATCGTCCGGGTCACGGCTGCCAAACAGCCAGTAGCCAATGAGCTGGTTGCCAGAAGTGAGCGGGATGGCCAGACGCAGCCAGGGCAGGGTGGTTGTAAGTATGGGAGAACGGTATTCGCCTGCGGTTTGATGAAGCAGTTCCAGGTGCTGAAAGATGACGGAAACGGCCGTTTTCTGCCAGCCCTGCACATATAAAATTTGTTGTTTCCCTTCAGCAGTCAACACAATCGCTGATTCACGAATAAGCAAGCTGGGTAAAAACTCATTTTCCAGCAGCATCACCAAATCCTTATGCTTTCTGGTTAGCGGGATGCGGCTGGCAAATAGACGGATTAAGTCATCGGGGTTGTGGGTTGTGCCATAGGCCAATTTATTTAGCCATTTTTGGTAACGGGACATAATCGGATTCATAAAAATGACAAACATCGTCGAAACAGCCATTAAATAGGCCGTTCTTGTGCCTGTGTGAGAAAATCGATTTTCGCCAAACAAAATCAAGATGAGGAAAACCAGAGGATAGAGCAAAATGAAGCTGTATATGCTTAATACCCGATTTGCTCTGAACTCCAGATTCCCTAACTGCCGTTTGTAAATGGCGTAAAGATAAAAAATGGGCATTAATGGAATGGCCCAAAGTGCCAGGGCAAACCCCAGTGAAGTGCCTGAACTGTTCGTAAATGTTTCGTCTATAATTTGGAAGACGATGCCGGGTACAAAGCCGAGTATCAAACCGGCCAGCATAATGCGGGCGGCGGTTTTGGCGGGTCGATCGTGATCTGCAAAAAATGCCTGGTAGATTAAAAAAATCACGCTGATTAATGAGCCTGTCATGGCGCTGTTGACAGGTGCTAATCGAGGCAGTTTATGCAAAACTTCCAGAATGATCAGGCCAAAAATGACGAGGTATAAAATTAGCAGGATGGCGGGCAACTGTTTTTTGAATAGTTTTTGAGGGGTGATGATGTGGAAGTGGATGAGTACGGCCGTTACCATGTAACTGGCAATCGAATAAAACAGACGGGCATGATTTAACTGCCATCCGGCCAATGGATTGGCCGCGACCCAAACTGCAAACGCATAAAACAAAACAACCAAAAGCAGCCACTGGCTGTTTCGAGGTCGAAGAAACAGAAGCGTAATGGAGCCAGCCAGCCAAAATGGCAAAAACCATCCCGAAATGTGAATCAGCCTAAGCACCCTGTCGCCAATGCCTGGCTTTGGCATTTGAATCTCTACCGTCTGACTATCCCCTAATAGCTCAATAGGCACTATGTCACCAATATCATAATCCGCAAATGGCGTCAACGTACGGTCAGCTAAAAAAGCATCAAACGTCAAGTCGCCAATAGAAACGATGACATCGTGAAACGCAATCTCGGGTTGTTGGGTATTATTGACTAACCAGCCTGTTTGCGTGGCTGTAAATTCGATACCTGGATATGGAACGGCAAATATGTACAACAAGCCATAGTAAACATAGAGCAGCAAGACTATGAAAGAAAGTGTGTGCCAAATCCATGGAAAGCGTTGATTTTTGAGTAGAGAAATATTCATGTGAAGTTATTGTGGCACTTTTACACAGACGTCGTCAAATAAATTCTCTCAAAAATCAAATGAATTTGTACTATGGCGAGATTGAATTTACGAAATCTTCTGGCACAAAGTCTGGTATGGCTTGTTTGAATCGATTTGTTAGCACCTTTAAGTAGTCATCGAGCATATTACCTAAATGTTCCGGGTGAGGCAGATTGAGGTGGTTTAATGTTTGTCTGGCTGTTTGAAAACGTGTTACCAATTGGTAGGCTGCGTAGCTCACTGCACCACACTCAATGAGATAGGATTGCGCCTTTTGCAAATTCTGCGCGTCTTGAATGTGATTTCTCATTTGCTCGAATTGGGGTTGGTGCGGATGGTCAACTGTAAGTCCATAAAGAATGAGCAGGTTGTTTCGTCCTTGCACCCAGTCAGCATTGGCAGGCACGGCAAAAGCATCGGCCAAATCGTCTTCAATTTGAATCATTTCACCAATCAGTTTGCCAAATTCATAAAGAGCAGTGGCTGTCTGTTTGTCTGCACCTCCCAAAAGCGCACCAATTTCGTATATCGCACCGTAAAAAGGGGTGCTTTTGGCTTCTACGACCTGCCAGTACCGCTCTTCCCCGTTTGCATTTTGGATGTCTAACGATTGGCCGTAAGCGGTTGCCAGGCCTGCTTTGCCCAGGCTGTTGAGTGCGGCAATTTTGGCTGTGTCTGGTACGGGTGCTGTGGTGAGCATTCGTGTGGCAGCAGCTTGAAAGGCAAGGGCAAGGTTGGCAGTTGGCCCAGTGCCTCGGCGCAGGTGTTCGCCTCTGGGGTCGTCGTCTAAAATGTCGTCTACAAGCATGATGCTGATTTGCAGGCAGGCAACGGCCGTTGCGCCAGCAAAAGCATCTTCTTCCCGACCGCCCACTGCCATACAAGCCAGCACAGGCACTTCCCAATCAGGATGCGGCGTATTCTTTGTGCGCAAAAAAATTTGGGCAACATCTGGCCACTGTTGAATTTCAGGCAGACGATTCAACTGCTCAGTAATCACTTCCCGACTAATTGGCATGAGAAAAATCCTTTTTATGGACTGGTGACATAAAAAACAACAAAAGAGCGCCAATCATTGACGCTCTTTGCGGCATTGTTAACTGACAAAATGAAAAATAGGAATTAAATATTCCAGCCACCCCATGTGCCGAAGACAGTTGGGCTGTTGGTGAAAGCTTTGGGGTTTTTGGTTTTTGTCAACTTGCGCAAAGCGGTGAAGAGGGGATCGTTATCTTGCGCTTGGAGACGCTTGTGGAACTGCTTCATGTTTGTTTTTGTTTGTTTCATCGTTTCCTCCTCATAAGAAAATAGGTACTTGGGTACTAGGTCAGGAAAAGCGTAATCTAAAAATTGGTCTCCGTCAATGACAAAAAATAGGAAAAAAGTACGGTTGCTTCCTTTTGTTATTTTTAATTGGAGCCAAAAGGCTGCGTTGCGCGATTTTAGGGGAAGGTTGTATGCCTCAATTACTGCATGGGTCATTTGTTTTTATTTGAAACATTGAATGGAGAAGTGGCACCGTAACGAATGATGTAAGCCAATTTGAATACAATTAAAGTAGATTGCCGCACGGCTTTGAATGGTACGGGTATTGGGTCTCTCGTTTCCACCTCATGGCTGTGCGGCATACTTTTTTGAGGGTCGCGTTGTCGGGTATATTTCTTAACCACCATTGGTACTGTTCTCGCCATTCATGGAGAGTGTGGTATTATTGGCACGCAAAAATTTTGAAGAATGAAGGAATAGGCTGAGGATGGAGTTTCAACCCCCAACAGTTAATTTACTCGTCATTTTACCTTTTGTAATTGTGGCCGGATGGGGCGCTTTGTTGATGCTTTTGGATATGTTTGTGCCGGAAAGCTGGAAGCGTTTATCGTCCTGGTATACGGCCGTTGGCCTGCTGCTAGCCCTTGTCCAAACCATTGGTTTGTGGGGTTATAACGGCGGCACATTCACCGTCGCTGGTGAAAGCCCCATGATTGTGGTTGATAATTTTGCCACATTCTTGAACATCACCTTTATTTTGACAGGGCTGCTCACCATTTTGCTTGGTGTCAACTATCTGCGGGACAACAATCTGGACAAGCCGGAATTTTACATTCTCCTGCTGTTGTCATTAAGCGGAATGATGTTGATGGGAATGGCCAATGATCTCATCATGATTTTCCTGGCATTGGAGCTGCTGTCCATTCCTTTATATATCATGTCTGGTCTTGCCTGGCCGCGACCTGAATCTGAAGAATCGGCCATGAAATATTTCTTGCTGGGTGCGTTTTCGTCTGGCATTTTTGTGTTTGGTATTGCCTTGACATATGGCGCAACTGGCACAACAGCCCTGCCCGGTATTGTGCAGGCAATGGGGTCTGTTGGCAGATTGGCTTTGGCTGGTGTGGCTCTGCTGCTGGTTGGTTTTGCATTTAAGGTAGCGGCAGCGCCTTTCCATATGTGGACGCCGGATGTGTATGAAGGTGCGCCAACGGCCGTTACTGCATACATGTCTGTTGGCGCTAAAGTGGGCGGTTTTGCAGCCATGATTCGTGTGTTAGTGATGGGTTTCCCACAGCTTGGCGAAACCTGGGTTGGCGCAGTGGCCGTGTTGTCTGCTTTGACGCTCATTGTGGGTAATGTCGTTGCCATTCAACAAACCAACATCAAACGCATGTTGGCTTATTCTTCCATTGCCCATGCTGGCTATATCTTGATTGCGGTAGCGGCCAGCGCCAAATCACCAGACGGTGTGAGTTCTGCCTTGTTTTACATGTTGGCCTACCTCTTCACCAACCTGGGTGCGTTTGCCATTGTGATCGCCCGCGAACACCGCTATGGTGAAGGCACGAGCCTGGATGACTTTAAGGGACTGGCCAAGAACAGCCCGCTCATGGCTTTGGCAATGGCTTATTTCATGCTTTCTTTGACTGGTATTCCCCCGACGGGCGGCTTTTCCGGTAAATTCTTTGTGTTCCGGGCGGCCATCGAAGCTGACCTTGTCTGGCTGGCCATCATTGGTGTGATAACCAGTGTTGTTTCTGGTTATTACTATTTGCGGGTTGTTTATTTGATGTTTATGTTTGATGGAGACAGCCAATTGATGAAACGGCGCGCACTGCAAACGGCCGTTCTCCTGGCAGTCATTGGTACAGTTTTGTTAGGGTTTGCGCCCGGCCCCTGGTTTGAAATGACACGAGAAGCGGCGCTAAACGGCTTGCAGCTTTTGGCTGGTGGCTAAGTAACAAATAACAGTTAACAGATAACGTAAAACGGCTAACCGGGAATATTTCGGTTAGCCGTTTTTTTGTTTGTTGTTGATAGTGGGGTTGCACTGCATTTAATCGTAGTGGTGTATTGTCGGGCATTGAAATGCCCTGCTGTAAATTAGAAACCCGTTGAAACGGGTTAATAGCGACTTTTTGTGGCCGTTTTAGTACGTTTTAACGTACTTTTAGGTAGTAGTTAAAACAGTCTGCCTTGCTGGTACACGCGAATATCGGCAGGTTCCTGGCCAACGATGGCTTTGAACCGGTTGCAGGTGGCGGGGGAGTAACCGGCGTAGTCGTTGTTGAAGTAGCCATAAATGGCGTGAATCTCTTCAAAATGGGGCTGAACCTGCCGTTTCCAGCGATGCAGGTCTTCGGTTTTGTCGATGCGTTCCTGGTTTTTTGTGGGGAATTGGCCGTGCGGCCCAATGAAGCGCAGGTAGAGAAAGTCTGTGGTGCGAATGACTTTTTTGGGCAGGTAGATGTAGTCGGCGGCCGTCCAGCAGACGTTGTGCTTTTGCAGCAGAACGGCCGTTTCCTTTCTGTACCAGCTCCGGTGTCTAAACTCTACCGCATAGCGGTACATTGGCGGCAGCTCTTCCAAATAAGCGGCCAATGTGTCTACTTGTTCGTAGCCAAACATAGGGGGGAGTTGGATGAGGATGGGGCCTAGTTTGCCGTTTAGCAAGCTCATTATATCCAGAAATTCGGCCGTTAATGCCCGCGCATACTCACCATAAAGTCCAGCATCATGGGTGATGATTTTAGGCATTTTGGGGCAAAATTTGAACCCATCCGGAACAGATTCTGCCCAGCGCAGCACGGTGTTTGCCCTGGGTGTACCATAAAAGGTCGTGTCCATTTCCACTGAATTGAAACGGCCACTGTAGTGTGTAAGAAAATGCTTTTGGGCCATGCCTTCCGGGTAAAAAACTCCTGCCCATTGGTGGTAGGCAAAGCCCATTGTGCCTAGATACCATTGCATAGGGGGACAATTGTCTGCAAAGTTGGGGAAATGTCAATGCTGTTTAACCACGACAAAGCACTCTTTCTTTTTTGGGGTGTTTCTTTTTTCTGGCGGCTAACCAGCCAATAAAGATAGCCAGTTGAATCAAAAAGACGGCGGCTGTTGGGATGAAATAAATTATGATAAAAGGTCGTCCAGGGGGGAATCGCCTTCGTCTACAAAGGTGCGGCGGGTTTTGCCGCCTTCTTTCGGGTCTTCGATTAACCCCATTTCGTAGAGGTGTTCCATAATGCGGGCGGCACGTGGGTAGCCAATGCGTAATCGCCGCTGCAAGTAGGATGTAGAGAGGGTATCGTTCTTTTTGGCTATTTCGATGGCTTGCTCAAGCAGGCTGTCTGTTTCGTCGAGGAGAGCGTAGCGGGCGATGAGGCTGTCCCAGGGTGGCGGGTCTGGCTGGTAGTCGGGCATGGCTTGCTGCCAGTGGCGTACCAGCGCTTCAATTTCGTGGTCGTTCATGAAAACGCCTTGTATGCGTGCCGGGCCGCTGGCATCTGGGGCAAGGAAGAGCATGTCGCCTTTGCCCAGCAGGTGTTCTGCGCCGACGGTGTCCAGGATGACGCGGGAGTCTGTGCCGGAGGCAACGGCGAAGGAGAGGCGTGCCGGGAAGTTGGCTTTGATGAGGCCGGTGATGACGTCGGTGGACGGCCGTTGCGTGGCAACCACTAAATGGATACCTGTGGCGCGTGCCATTTGTGCCAGTCGGCAAAGCGTCCGTTCTACATCTCCCGGGTAGGTGTGCATTAAGTCAGCCAATTCATCAATGAAGACGGCAATGTAGGGTAACGGCCGTAACCCATCCTTACCCTTGCCTACCTTGCGGTTATAACTGTTAATGTTGCGGGCACTCAATTTGGTAAACATCTCATACCGGCGATCCATTTCTGCGGTAAGCCAGCGCAGCACCCCTACCGCCCGGTCAGCTTCCACTTCCACATTGCCAATCAAATGCGGCAGCCCATTAAAGCGAATCAGCTCCACCTTTTTGGGGTCTACCATAATGATTTTTAGCTTTTCTGGTGGGTTGTTAAATACAAGGCAGCTTACAAATGCGTTGATACTAACCGATTTACCGGAGCCTGTGGTACCGGCGATAAGCAGGTGAGGTAGTTTGGCAAGGTCAACAGCGATGGGCGCACCGGAGACATCTCGCCCCAGGGCAACGGTGAGCGGCGAATTGTGCTGCTGAAATTCTACCGATTCGATGATGGAGCGCAGGCGTACCAGCGCAACGGTGCTGTTTGGCACTTCAATGCCGACGATGCCTTGTCCGGGAACGGGGGCCTGAACACGCAGGCGGGGTGCAGCCAATGCCAGCGCCAAATCTTTTTGCAAGGAGGCAATTTGGCTGACGCGGACCTTTGCATAGCGGGTTTCGCCGTCGGGTCCGGGTTTTTCAATGTAGCCGGGCAGTACGCCAAATTGGGTAACGGCTGGACCGCGTTTGATTTGGGTCACTTCAGCAGGCAGGCCAAAGTCGGCCAGGGTTTGTTCGATAATGCGTTTTTTCTCGTCTATTTCGGCATCTGTCATGGAGAGGTTAGAGCCGGGTTCCAGCAGGTCGATGGATGGCAGTCGGGGGTCTCGCTGGCCGATTTCGACGGTTTGGGTGGCTGCGTTGTCTATGATGACGAGGTGGTCGTCATCGCTGTTTGCGCCGATGTCTACAATGACTTCTGGCGTGTGGGGGGCTGGCGTGGTTTCTGTGCCGGGCGGGGCGATTTTTTGGGCTAACAGTGCCAGCCGGTCTGACAGACGTTTGAGGAATTGGAGAAAGTCGTCCCAGGTTGTGCCGATGATGAGGTTGATGCCCAGTGTAAACAGAGCGATGTAGAGCAGGCCGGTGAGGAACGGGCCGAAAAAGTCGATAAGTGGCAGGGAGAGTGCCCAGCCGAACAGGCCGCCACCTTTGCCCAGGTGGGCATCTGCCAGGGTGGCGTTGGTGATGATGTGGCTGAGGGGGAGGGATGTAAGGAAGAGGAGTTCGAAGCCGATGATTTGGGCGGTGCGGATGCGGTACGGCCGTTCCACTCGTCTTAGGGCAAGGTGTAGACCGAACGCGGCTGTGGTCAGGCAAACAATATATGCGCCCCAGCCAAACATCTCTTTGAGCAGACTGGTCATCCAGATGAGCCAGCCCGCTTTGTTCCAGCCGGGCAGGGCTAGCAGAACGATAATTGAGAAGAGGAAGAGCAGTCCCCCAAAAATTTCCAGCCGCCATTTACCAAGAAAATCAACAATGCGCTCGTCCATGGTAGGGGGCGGGGTGGGCGGCGCTTTCCGTCGTCGGGAAGGTTTGGATTTGGTCATGGCTGGTTTCTGTCAGGGGGTGTTGTGGATGAGAAACGGCCGTGTCAAAGCATGTATTGCGACTTACACATGACAAATTTTGAATTAATGGCTGTGTCCATTACTGGCACTGTTTAATTGTCGCAGGCTTAAAGCCAGTTTCTTTTCTGCACTATTGACATGCAGCACACGGGCAGTAATCATTTCCCCCTTCTTTACAACATTGCGGGGGTGCAAAAAGCTGCCTTCTGCCAATTCAGAAATATGAATCAGGCCTTCCAATTCATCTTCCAACTGCACAAACGCACCAAAATTCACAACATTGCTAACGACACCACGAACCAACTGCCCCGGCTTGTACCGTTGTTCTACATCTTCCCAGGGGTTTCTCCGGAGCTGTTTCATGCTCAGGGCAATGCGTTTGTTTTCCGGGTCAATGCTGAGAACAAGGGCCTCTACTTTTTGTTGGGGTTTGACAATGCGGCTGGGGTGGGTTACGCGACTCCAGGATAGTTCTGAAATGTGGATAAGGCCTTCAACGCCGCCGAGATCAACGAATACGCCAAAGTCTGTCAGATTGGTGACTGTTCCTTCAACCTTGTCACCTGGGGATAGTTTGTTAAATAGCTGCTCTCGTTCTGTGGCATTGACTTGGGCTGCTCTTTCGGAAAGGATAAGGCGGTTGAGGTCGGGGTTGATTTCGATAATTCTCAGGTTTAACTGTTTTCCTACCCACGCTTGCAAGGTTTGCAGGCGTTCAATATCTGAATAGAGGGGTGGGAAATTTTCAAGCTGGGAGGCTGGCACAAAGCCCTGAATGCCGTTCCAATAAATAAGTAGGCCGCCTTTGTTGCAGCCTGTTACTTTGAGATTGAGTATTTCGTCTTGTTCGTATGCTTTTTGGGCAATTAGCCAGGGATTTGTTTCTGATGGCAGGTGTGTGTGGTAGCCATTTGTGTGTGGGGGTGGGGTTTCTTCTAAGGGTACGGCCGTTTCTACTAATGTTGCAGCATGATTTGTGTCTACTTGCTCAAATAATGCAGACCAATATGCTTTGTCCTGCCGCTTTTGGCTGGGCGATTGCTCAGAATTATTATGATATGTCATGTGCTTCTTCCCGCAGTTGTGTTGACCGTTGATGCCTGTACTGCTGTTTATTTGGAGGGTTTATACAAAAAAGAATGTGGTCAACCTGTGAGTTATTATAAAGCCTGATATGTGCCTGTCAAACGCCCTTTTGCCGTTATAATTTTGTTATGGATGATACTCCTTTGCGTGCTGAATTTGTTGATCCAAACCTGCCTACTCGTTGGTTGGCACGGCCGTTTCGTTATTTGCCGCAGACGCATTCTACCAATGATATATTGAAGGAACTGCTGGCTGAGGGTACGGCCGTGCATGGCATGACCGTGCTTACCGACTTTCAACAAAAGGGGCGGGGGCGGTTGGGGCGTGTCTGGCAGGCTCCGGCGGGCACATCTTTGCTGCTTTCCATGTTGTTTTGTCCAGATTGGCCGGGTGAACAGGCACAGTGGTTGACGATGATGGGGGCTGTGGCGGGTGCGGAGGCGGTTCAGGCTGTTTGCGGGCTGCATGTGGGCATTAAATGGCCGAATGATTTGATGCTGAATGTGGATGGCAGGTGGCACAAGGTGGCCGGTCTGCTGCTGGATGGTTTTTTTGATGAAAACGGCCGTTTGCAAAACGCAATTTTGGGCATGGGTATCAATGTCAATATTGCACCAACCGATTTGCCGGATGCGGTGACGCCGCCGATTAGCTTGATGATGGCTGTGGGGCGGCCTGTTTCTCGTTATGCTTTGCTGCTTTCTTTACTGGGCAGGTTAGAAGCCCTGTATGATTTGGCTGTGGAGGGGGTGTCGCCTCATGCTTTGTGGCAGGCGCGGTTGATTAATTTGGGGCAAGAAACGGCCGTTACCTTTCCAGACGGCCGTGTATTACGTGGAAAAACCATCGGTACAACACCAACCGGCGCTTTGCTTTTGCAAGAACCAGCAGGCCGGGTGCATACCATCGCGGGCGGCGAGGTAACACTTCGTGAAAAATAGCGTGGGTGGGTCCAAAAATGGTGTAAAACCTGGTGTGAAATCAAAATGGCCTTGATT
>CAZRIB010000067.1:0-5848 GCA_964600035.1 uncultured Ardenticatenaceae bacterium
CCCATTGCAGCAGAATCCAGCAGCAAATCGACCACATGGTCATCCAGCAAGTTCACCTCATCCACATAAAGCAGGCCGCGATTGGCAGAGGCCAGCACACCGGGTTCAAAATGTTTTTCACCGGTCTTAATAGCTTTTTCGATGTCAAGCGTGCCCACAACGCGGTCTTCTGTGGCGCTGACAGGCAGGTCTACAAAGGGTGTGCGCCGGGTTAATGTGGGAATGTCGCCGTGCGCGTGGTTTTTGCGGCAGTCGTCACACCACTCATTGGGACGCTGTGGAGAGCAGCCAAAACGGCAGTCGGCAATGACTTCGATGTCCGGCAAAAGGGCAGCGAGGGCGCGGGCGGCGGTGGATTTGGCCGTGCCGCGTTCGCCGCGAATAAGCACGCCGCCGATTTGGGGGCTGACTGCATTCAAGATGAGGGCGCGTTTCATGCGCTCTTGCCCAACGATTGCTGTAAAAGGAAAGACTGCTCGACTAGCCATAAAATTCTCCGAATAAAATTTTGTCGCGTGTAGTATTGTTTCGTTTTGTCTGGCACATGCCTTGGGCAACGGCCGTTTCTGATTATACTGCACCCATCTTTGTGGGCAACGTTACATTAAAAGAGAGCAGGGACGAGCCGATGGTTCGTCCCTACCCATCTGTAACCGGTTTTATGCCTTCAAAAGGCCTGTTCGTTCATTAAATGCCGTAATCAGGGCATCAATTTCTTCAGCCTGTTCATGAACAGATGTCCAATAATTGGGATCGTACCATTGGGCTTGAATTTCTTCATACGTTTTGCCCTGCTGCTCAACCCAGGTGTAATACTTCAAATTATGAATGCGTTTTCTGCTCTGGTATGTTAGCTCTTCCACATAATCTGTGGTTGTGCCTTGCAAATACCGGTCATAAGCAACGGCCGCATCCAGTTCCGTAAAGTCACCGCGTTCCTCATTCAGTTCGCGCAGACGGCTGCCATACATTTCCATTGAATCGGTCAGCACCGTCAACACCACATCATCGGGGCCAAGCTCATAATATTTAGCCATCTTAATGGCCGAAAGCATATTTGCCACACCAGAAATACCCATCAAATCCAGTTTGGCAATCGTTTCTTCCGGCACACCCTTGCGGCTGAGGTACTGCTTACCGGCGGGTTCGTTAAACAGGCGAATCAATTGAATGGGAGCTTCATCGTCAATCGCCATCACCATATCGGTGTTGCGAACATTGTGTATCCAGGGGATGTGTTTGTCGCCAATGCCTTCGATGCGGTGTGCGCCAAAGCCGTTGTTCAGCAGTGTGGGACATTGCAGTGCTTCGGAGGCGGCAATTTTGCTGGCCGGGAACACTTTTTTCAGGTAATCGCCGGAGCCAATGGTGCCTGCGGAACCGGTGGTAAAGACCGCGCCAAAGTAACGGCCGTTTGCCCCCAATTCCTGCTCCAATACCTCTTCAAACGCCTTACCCGTCACATGATAATGCCACAAATGATTACCCAACTCGTCAAACTGGTTGAAGATAACCAAATCTTCACCAGAAGCCCGCAGTTCATTGCATTTGTCAAAAATTTCCTTCACATTCGACTCGCTGCCCGGTGTGGCAATAATTTCATCTGCCACGCCTTGCAGCCATTCAAACCGCTCGCGGCTCATGCCTTCCGGCAAAATGGCAACAGATTCGCAAGCCATCAATGCTGAATCGTACGCACCACCCCGGCAGTAGTTGCCGGTTGACGGCCAAACAGCTTTTTGGCGGGTGGGGTCAAATTGGCCTGTAACCAGCCGGGGAACCAGACAGCCAAAGGCCGCACCAACTTTGTGTGCGCCTGTGGGAAACCATTTGCCAACAAGGACGATGATGCGGGCATCTACGCCGGTGAGGGATTTGGGCAGTTCCATGTAATTGACACGGCCGTAACCACCACCCTTCAATTTCGGTTCATTTTTCCAGGTAATGCGGAACAAATTTTCCGGCGTAATGTCCCACAGGCCAATGTGGCGCAGTTTTTCCTTGATTTCGTTGGGAACCAAAGCAGGGTCACGCTGTTGTGCCAGTGTGGGAATGATAATGTGCCGTTCCTGGGCACGTTTGACTGAGCGCTGAAGCGCGTCTTCAAAAACAGTAAGATCAATCATGGGAGTGTGTCTCCTGGTTTTAAGATATGTATAAACAGGTCGCTGTGAATGCACAGTAACCTACAATCATTAATCGCCAATTGTTAATTGTCAATCGAAATTGTCAGTTAGAGGATTCGTTAAAGGTGAGGAATTCTTCCTGTACCCAGCCCAGCGTGCCATCGACGGTGCGAATTTCGCGCCAGACAAGGCCGCTGCGATTGGCACGGCCGTCTTGCAAAATAACGACATCTCCATCCCGCACCAAAGCCAACTGCTGCCCGCCCGGTGAACGGCGCACCCACAATGTGCTGCCCTGGGTACTGATAACGGCCGTTTCTCCCTCAATCGGCGTCGGCGTAATCGTCGGTGTCGGTGTGGGGGTGGGCGTATCCGTGGGGAGAGGTGTAGGCGTGCTGGTTGCCGTCGGCGAACTGTTTGGCCGGGGGGTGTTGGTTAATGTCGGCGGCACAGGAATGGTGGCCTCTCCATTTGCTTCGACAGAAGGCGTGACTGTGTTGGCGCTGGGCGGCGGACCGGCAAAGGCGCCGCTGCCAGGCGTGGGCGCACCAAGCGTGGGCGCACCAAATGGCGGGGTTGGTGTGGCAGTTGCGGTGGGTGTGGAAACGGCCGTGCTGCCATTGGCAATGGGCATGGCTGTCATGGCGGCGGCTGTGGCAGTTTGTATCACATTGGGGCCGCTGCTTTCGGAAACGGCCGTGCCAACCGGCTCCAACGGCACACCTGCCATAAAAAAACCAAACCCCAACAACACAGCCGCAAACGTCAGGCCGCTGAACATACGCACCTGTTCATCCAGCCGTACACCAAAAACACCCAACCGGGCTAACAAGCGGGGCGATTGGGCCAAAACAGCCAGGCCGCTAAACAACAGCGCGGCCACAGCGCTCAAGCCCATTCCCCATAAAGTCCATTCAGGAAATCCCATAAGCGGGATTATAGCCACTTTACCCGCGCTGGCACATCACAAGCCGTTCCTCACACCATAAATTCAGGTATAATCCCCCGCAGACAACCATTACACAAAACAAAAAATCGGCGCTAATATGAAACAGTGCCGAACACACGAAACTCATAACAAACCCAAAAACGGAGAAAATCTATGGCAAATCAATACGATCTCGTGGTACTGGGGGCAGGGCCAGGTGGATATGTTGCCGCCATTCGCGCTTCACAACTCGGTCTAAAAACCGCCATCATCGAAAAGGAATATTGGGGTGGTGTCTGCCTGAATGTTGGCTGTATTCCATCCAAAGCCTTGCTGAAAAATGCAGAAGTCGTCCACACACTCAAGCATCGGGGACGTGAATTTGGATTTAGCTTCGACAACTTGATGGTTGATTATGAGGTGGCGTTTAAGCGCAGCCGTCAGGTTTCCAGCAGGCTGGTGAAGGGTGTGCAGTTCCTGATGAAGAAGAACAACATTGATGTTTATGAAGGAACGGGCAAATTAACCGGCACAAACAGTCTGGAAGTGCAGCTAAACAGTGGGGAAACGGCCGTTATCACCACCAGCAACATCATCATCGCCACCGGCGCCCGTCCCCGCCCCTTGCCCGGCGCCCCATTCGACGGCGACAAAATCATCTCCTACAAAGATGCCATCCTCTCCAACAAACTCCCTGAAAAATTGATCATCATTGGCGGCGGCGTCATCGGCGTCGAATTCGCCTACATGTGGTCCAACTACGGCGTCGAAATCCACATCATCGAAATGATGCCCCACCTGCTGCCTAACGAAGAGCCAGAAGTCAGCGACGTTCTGGAAAAAGCCTACAAAAAACTAGGCGTCAACCTCCACCTCAACACGCGGGTGGAAAAGGTAGAAACCACAGCCGACGGCGTCAAAGTGGATTTGGGCGGCGGCAGCGTACTGGAAGCCGACAAAGTGATGGTCGCCATCAACTTCATGCCCAACACCGAAAATATCGGGCTGGAAGCGGCCGGTGTTGCCCTGACAGAGCGCGGCAACATCCAGATTGACGACCAAATGCGCACCAACATTCCCAACATTTACGCCATTGGCGACGTTGCCACAGATTTCCGGCTGGCACACATCGCATCTGCCATGGGTCTGGTTGCGGCAGAAACCATTGCCGGCCATGAAACACAAAAGCTGGACATGCTCATGATGCCCAGAGCGACCTACTGCGTACCGCAAGTAGCCAGTTTTGGTTACACAGAAGCCAAAGCCAAAGAAGCCGGTTACGACGTAAAGGTGGGCACGTTCCCCTTCCAGGCCAATGGCAAAGCGCTTGGTTTGGGAGAACGGGACGGCTTTATCAAAATCATTGCCGATGCCAAATACGGGGAAATTTTGGGGGCGCACATGGTTGGCCCGGATGTCACCGAACTGCTGCCGGAATTGACCCTTGCCCATAACCAGGAACTAACAGCAGAAGAAATTGCCCGCAACGTCCATGCCCACCCCACCCTGAGCGAGGCCATTATGGAAGCCGCTCACGGCGTAGAAGGCAGCCCCATTCACATTTAAGCTGAGTTCGCGTGGCAGGTAGCAAGTGGCATACAAACCTGCAACCTGCAAACCTGCGAAAGATTGGTTCAATCCAGGAGATTGAACCAATCTACTCCTTTACAAATTGGGGATAACATCTACCACCAGGCCAAAAATGCCAATACCAATCAGCAAAACGCCAGAAATTTGGGTGAGTAGTTTGTAATTTTGCCCCATCCATCGTGTAAAACGACGCTGGAAAGGCATCGCCACAAAGGGCAGCAGCATCAACGGCCAGCCAAACCCCAACCCAAACACAAAAAAGTAAGCCAGATTGCCAGCCAAATCGGCGGCATTGCCAGCCCCCAGTAAAAAGGCGCTGACGACTAATGGCCCGGCACAGGGCAAGGTCATTGGCCCCAGCAGCAGCCCGTATACATAGGCGCTGACATATGGATTACTGAGGACGGGTGCCTGGCTGGCACTGAGTCTGGCAAAGGGATTGCGCCCGGACAACATGAGCAGCCCCATGATGATGACAACGCCATAGATGACGGGCAGCAGGATGGGAAGGATAGCCCCAAATGATTGCTGCAAGAGGTACAGAATCAGTCCGACGAAGGTCATGAGGGTGAGCACACCAGCCAGAACAAGCACACCCAGCCAACGGGTGACACGGCCGTTTCTCTGTGTTTCCGCATTCCCGGCCAAAAAAGCAATCAGACCCGGATATAGAGGAAGAATACAGACATTTGTCAGAATGGCGCTGTTTCCAAGTAAAAAGGCTTCAATCATTTGGGACATACGTTTATCCTTGAGCGTCGGTAATTTGGGTGATCAGTTGGTCAGGTGAATCGATGCCGGTGACCAGCTCTGTGGTTGTACCGTCGGGGCGGATAATGAAGTGGGGTGTGGACGGCGGGTTGATGATGGAACGGCCGTGAACCGAAACCAGCTCATCCAGCAAACCCGGTGTTGCCACGGCAAAAATCCAGTCAAAACCCGTATCTTCCGTATACTGTGCCAGCTCCGCATCCGAGATATTCGTTTCCACACTCAGCGCCACAAAAACCACATCTTCATTATTTAATTGGCTGCGAGCCGCCTGCACATTGGTCAACTGACGGCGGCAGTTTGTACACCAGGTTGCCATTGGCTCAACAAAAACCGTCTTGCCGGCAAAATCGGCCAATGTAAACGTTTCGCCGCTGCGCACATTGGTCAGGGTAATTTGCTGCCAACTGGCGATTTCGGTCATCATGTCGCC
>CAZRIB010000067.1:5948-12768 GCA_964600035.1 uncultured Ardenticatenaceae bacterium
GCACATTGGTCAGGGTAATTTGCTGCCAACTGGCGATTTCGGTCATCATGTCGCCGTCTTCAGCCATCATGTCGCCGTCTTCGGTCATCATGTCGCCATCTTCAGTCATCATATCACCGTCTTCGGTCATCATATCGCCGTCTTCAGCCATCATGTCGCCGTCTTCAGCCATCATGTCGCCGTCTTCAGCCATCATGTCGCCGTCTTCGGCCATCATGTCGCCGTCGTGGCCTTCACTCATGGTATCGGTCGTCATCGTATCGTCTGTCATTGTGTCATCGGGCACGGCCGTTTCCCCTGCCGACGAGCAAGCCGCCAAAATCAACAATAAAATCACAAATACAACAGACATTCTTTTGAATTTCATCTTTTTCTCTCCGTTTTGTGTCTAAATTTTATAAACCGGCGTCAGTATAGGCAGAAAACATTACACAAAGATGTGATCTTTCTTACGAGAGTATGACAAATTAATCCGTAATCCGTAATCCGTATTCAGTAATCCGTAGTCCGTGTACTCCAGGTAATTTGCTGAGAAGATTTGTCAAATTTGACAAATCTAGAAGTATCAGGAACTGCCACGAGATAGAAAACGTTTATAAATCGTGTGGCAGCCCATAGACCACATTCCTGCCCACGTGTTAAAATGAAATTGGCGTTTGTCCAGATTGGTTTAATCTCCGAGGTTAAATCAATCCAATGTCCGTCAGACAATCTTTAATCATCAATCTTCACTTATCAACCACACGTATCGGAGAAAAGGTATGCCAACCACCCGCCGCTTTCAATTCATCGCTTTGTTTGTATTGGTCATTTTGCTTGTTGCGGCTTGCCGAAGAGAGGAAGAAGTACTGCCAACGGCCGTTCCCACAGCCATTCCACCCACAGCGGCCAGCCAACCAGAAGCAGTCCCGGCAACGGCCGTTCCCACAGAAACGGCCGTACCGCCCCAGGCCAATCCCATCGACCCGGCACAAATAGACTGGTCTCCCCAAATTGTGTACAGCAGCCCAGCCCCCGGCGAAGAAGCCCTGCTAGACGGCGCTGTCACCATCCGCTTTGACCAGCCCATGAACCAGCAGTCCGTAGAAGCCGCCTTTTCTGCCGAACAAGCCAGCTCTGGCCGGGCTGTCTCCGGCGAATTTAGCTGGCCCCGCCCCGACACACTCATTTTCACACCCAGAACAACATTGGCACGCCAGCAAACCTACAACATCCGCATCAACAACAACGCCAAAAGCAGCAATGGCATGCCCCTGAAAGAACCCGTCAGCCTGACCCTGCAAACAGTAGGCAACCTTGAAGTCAGTCAGGTCATCCCCGCACCCGGCGCAGCAGATGTCCAACCGGACACGGCCGTTACCGTCCTTTTCAACCGCCCCGTCGTCCCACTGGTCACCACCGCCCAACAAGCCAACCTGCCCCAACCGCTCACCTTCAACCCACCCGTCAGCGGTCAAGGCGAATGGATCTCCACCTCCATTTACCGCTTCACGCCGGATGAACCACTGGCTGGCGGCGCAAATTACGAAGTAACCATCGACTCTGCCCTCACCGATGTTACCGGCGGCCAGCTTGAACGGCCGTATTTCTGGCGGTTCAACACGCTGCAGCCAGAAGTCGTTGGTGTCACACCAGATGACGGCAGCAGCGGGGTCATCCCAACCGACCCCATCCGCATTGAATTTAACATGGCAATGGATCCGGCCTCCACAGAAGCGGCCGTTTCCCTTGTCGGCATCAACCGCACCAACGTCCCCCTGCAAAGCGAATGGCAGCGTAACAACCGCATTCTGGTTGTCACCCCCACCGTACAGCTAGACCTGAACACCTCCTACCAAATCCGCGTCAGCCAAACCGCCACCGCCGCAGGCGGCACATCCCCATTGGCGCGAGAATTTACCGCCAGCTTCAAAACCGTCCCCTTCCCGGCCGTTCTCCGCACCACTCCCGCCGACGGCGAAACGGCCGAACAGTGGCAGCGCGGCGTCAGCATTGAATTTGCGTCACCCATGAACCTTGCCGACTTTGCCGACCGCATTCTCATCGAACCAACACCCAAAAATGTGCACACCTTTTACAGCACACCCAGCCAATACCTGAATATAGATTTTGCCTACGAACCCAGCACCGAATACACCGTCATCATCCCCGGCGATGCCGCCGACCCCTACGGCAACACGTTGGGACGGGATTATCGCTTCTCATTTAGATCACCAGATGGTCCGCCAATTGCCTCCTTTAACCTGCCATCCTTAATTAGTCAGTTAAGTACCAGCTTTGAAACGCAGGTAAACATCGTGCATCGCAATGTGCCACGCATCGATGTGGCATTGTATAACCTGGGACTGCCGCTCAATTTATTGGGACGGCCGTATGAAGTCACCGACTACCTCCCCTCGGCCAACCCCATCCGCACCTGGCAAATAACACCAGACACGCCCCGCAATCAGGCAGACAGTACCAGCCTGTCACTGGCAGATGGCGGATCACTGCCCACCGGCGCGTACCTGCTTACCCTCAACGCCCCAGGTTTGGAAAGCGATGCCCGTTACTGGCAAAACCAGCAAAATCTGCTCATCATTGCCGACACCAACATTGTGGTTAAGGAAATGTTTGGCAATGTGTATGTGTGGGCAACCGATATTCGCACTGGCCAGCCAGTCAACGGCCGTTCCCTCACTCTCTACAACCAGCAGGGCGTACAGTTGGCAGCGGCCGTTACCGACCAAAACGGATTCGCTGCCTTCCCTTACGATGGCGGCCGTTTCCTGGAAGGCGTTATCGTCGTCAGCGGCCAGCCCGGAGAAGTGGGGTTTGGCATTGGAGCCAGCCAATGGAACATGGGCGTAGAGCCATACCGCCTGAACGTGCCCTACGACACAAGCAGAGGGCAAGAACTATTCGCCTACATTTACACCGACCGCCCCATTTACCGCCCAGGTGATACCATCTACTTCAAAGGCATTGTGCGCCAAAACCAATACGGCCGTTACACACTGCCCGAAAAACAAACCCTCAACGTCGCCATCGGCTACATCAACTACTTTGGCGGCGAAGATTTTACAGAAACCTTCGCCATAGATTTGTCTGCCGACGGCACATTTGACGGCCAATATACCCTGCCTGCCAACCTGTCCCTGGGCAGTTACCGCATCTACCTGCCAGACCTGGAAGACGTGCCTGAGCGGCTTTTTACAGTGGCCGAATACCGCACACCCGAATTTTTGGTAGAGCTAACCCCGGCCAGCACCGACTTACTGCGTGGAACCAGCAGTCAGGCAGTCGTGCAGGCCAGCTATTTCTTTGGCGGCGCGGCCACTGACCTGGATGTGTCTTACACCATTTACGCCCGTCCCTACCGCCTGCCATTGGACAGCGGCCCTTATTACAGCATCGGCGATGATGGCGGCTTTTTCTATGAAGATGTGTCATTTTTCCCCTTTGATGACAGCAGTTTTGTCACCAGCGGCGAAGGTGTCACAGACAGTAACGGCCGTTTCGCCATCCCCCTGCCGCCAGACCTGCTCGCCGACTTCAAAGAAGGCAGCTACCGCCTGCAAATTGAAGCCACCGTGCAAACATTAGGCAGCACCCCCGTCACCAACCGCACCGAAATGGTGTACCATGCCGCCGAAACCTACGTTGGTGTGCGGCCAGAAACGTACATCG
This sequence comes from uncultured Ardenticatenaceae bacterium, assembly GCA_964600035.1. Taxonomy (GTDB): domain Bacteria; phylum Chloroflexota; class Anaerolineae; order Promineifilales; family Promineifilaceae; genus CAZRIB01. Next base: position 9,618 of record CAZRIB010000067.1, read on the forward strand.
CACCCATCAACACGGCCGTTAATGTAGACCTCATAACACTGGACTGGGACAGCCAGCCAACAGGCGGCCAACCCGTCGATGTGGTGATTTACCAACGGGAATGGAATTATGAGCGGGTGTTGGATTTTGGCGGCTATACCACCAAATGGACGCCAGTTGACACAGAAGTGGCGGCCGTTTCCGTGACAACTGATGCAGACGGCAAGGCAAAAATCTCCTTTACACCGGAAAGCGGCGGCACGTATGTCGTTGTCGCCACTGTTACAGACAGAAACGGCCGTACCCAAACCAGTTCAGCCTCCCTATGGGTCATAGACAGCAGCTACTTTGGCTGGCGCGCAGACCCCCGCCAAAAAAGCATGACCCTCACCCCGGATCAGGACAGCTACCACCCCGGTGATACCGCACGCATTCTGGTGCAGTCGCCCTTCACCGGGCCGGTAAAAGCCTGGCTCACCATTGAACGGGGCACACTCATTGAACAGCGGCTCATTACGCTGGAAACAGCCAGCGACGTGCTGGAAATTCCCATTCCCCCGGCGTTTGCGCCCAATGTCTTTGTCACGGTAACGGCCGTTAAACCCATTACGCCAGACAACCCGGACAATCCCTACGCCGACATCCGGCTGGGGGTAACAGAGCTGGTTGTCTCGCCGGAACTGCTGACGCTGGACGTGACCCTCTCTCCGCAAAGCGACCAATACGGCCCCGGCGATACGGCCGTCTACGACATCACCGTAACCGATGCCAACGGCAGCCCCGTCTCTGCCGACGTGTCGCTGGCACTGGTAGACCTGGCCGTTCTCACCCTGAAAGAGGACAACGCGCCCCCCATTGAAGAAGCCTTCTACAGCCGCCAGCCGCTTCGCAGTGTCACCGGCGGCACGCTGTTCATCTCCGGTGAAGGGCTGGATGTGGAGCTGCCTCAACAAATTTTGGGGCTGGGCGGCGGTGGCGGCGGTCTGGAAGCGGCCGCAGATGTTGGCCGCATTGCCCAGGAGGATGAAGATACCGTTCGCCGGGATTTCCCCGATACGGCATTTTGGCAGGCCCACATCAAAACAGATGGAAACGGCCGTGCCACTGTGGAAATTCCTCTGCCCGATTCGCTCACCACATGGCGGCTGTCGGCCAAAGCCGTCACCCCAGACACCCTCGTCGGCCAAAATGCAGTGGATGTGGTTGTTTCGCTGCCGCTGCTGGTACGCCCGGTTACGCCTCGTTTCTTTACCGTTGGCGATGAGATGCAAATTGGCACGTATGTCAATAACAACACGGGCAGCGCCATCGACGCAGAGGTGACGCTGGAAGCAGAAGGGGTCACCATTCTGGGTGATGCCGTACAGCAGGTGACCGTTCCCGCAAACGGCCGTTCCCTGGTACTTTGGCCTGTCACCGTCAACGACACCGACTTTGCCAACCTGACCTTCCGGGCTGCTGGCGGCGGCTACCGTGATGCCTCCAAGCCCGCCTTTGGCCAGGGACCAGACCAACTCATCCCCATCTACCGCTACAACGCCACCGACATCACCAGTACATCCGGCGTACTCGCCGAACCTGGCCGTGAAGTAGAAGCTGTGCTGCTGCCTGCCTACCTGGATGCCTCCACCGGCACAACCGACATCACCCTCAGCGCATCGCTGGCGGCGGCACTGCTGGACAGTGTGGAAGTAGTCAACCATGAACCGCGCGAAGTCAACTGCACCTATGCCGTCATTGATGAACTGCTGCCCAATGTGGCACTGGCGTTGGCGGCGCAGGAACTCAATGCACCCGCGCTGACTGCCATCCAGCCGGAACTGGACGCCAAAATTACAGACAATTTGCAAGAGCTTCTTTCACTGGTACACAACGACGGCGGCTGGGGCTGGTGTCCTGCGCCAAACAGCCAAAGCAGCGGCTGGCTGACGGCCTACGCTTTGTTGGCACTGGATAAGTCAGAGGAAGCGGGTTATGACGTGCCGCAAGATGTGTTGAATCAGGCCATTGGCTTTTTGGAACGGCAGCTTTTGGATGCGGCTCGTTTTTCTAACAGCTATGAAGCAAACCGGCAGGCGTTTTACCTGTATGTGCTGGCGGAGCAAGGGGTGCTGGTCACCGACGATCTGGATGTGTTGGTAGATGCCCAGCGCACCCGCCTTGACCCGTATGCCAAGGCGATGGCGGCGTTGGCGTATGTGTTGAATGGGGAGCAGGGAAAAAATGTGCAAACGCTGCTGGCTGATTTGAATGATTCGGCCGTTTTGACGGCAACAGGGGCACATTGGGAAGATGAAAGCCATGATTACCGGAATTTGAACAGTAATGTGCGAGGAACGGCCGTTGTCATTTGGGCTTTGGCGCAGGTAGAACCCGACAACCAACTGCTGCCACAGGCCGTGCGCTGGCTCATGTCTGCCCGCGAATTAACCCGATGGCGCACCTTCCACGAAACAGCATTTTCTGTGATGGCGTTGTCCAAATGGATGGCGCAGACGGGGGAACTGGATGCCAATTATGCCTACGCGCTGGAAGTAAATTTGCAGCCGGTGCAAAGCGGTACGTTTGCCCAGGAAAATTTGGCCGAAAGTGTGACGCTTTCTTTGCCGTTGAGCAGTTTGCTGCTCGATGAGGTCAATTTCTTCAGCTTTGTGCATGAGCAAGGGGAAGGGACGCTTTATTACACCATGCACTTGAATGCGGCCGTACCGGCCAGTGAGGTAACGGCCGTTTCTCGCGGCATCACCCTCGAACGCACCTACTTTGATGCCGATTGTGACCCGCAGGCAGAAACATGCCAGCCACTTGACACCATCCAAGCAGGCAAGCGGGTGCGCGTACAGCTCACCATCATCGCCCCCAACGACTTGTTGTATCCGGTCATTACCGACTACATTCCGGCCGGTACTGAAGCCGTTGACCCGGGGCTGGCAACCAGCGCCCAGGTCGATGACGGCGTTACTCGCGTAGAAGAAAATTACCGGTTTGGCTATTGGGGCTGGTGGTTCTTTAACCGCATTGAGTACCGCGATGATCGCGTGGTGTTCTTCTCGGAATTTTTGCCCGCAGGCACATACCAATACACCTACTTCCTGGACACGACACTGCCGGGCAGTTATCAGGTGCGCCCCACCATCGGGCAAGAGACGTTCTTCCCAGAGGTGTTTGGCCG
>CAZRIB010000068.1:0-12666 GCA_964600035.1 uncultured Ardenticatenaceae bacterium
ATGTGACCATGCAGCATCACTTTGGGCTTGAACAGCTTCATAAAGTTCAAAAACACCTTAAAACCGGTGTGTGGCAGGTCTGGGCGATCGTGAATGCCAAATGGCGGGGAGTGGGTGATGAGAATGTCCAGGTAACGGCCGTGACGCTGCTTGTTCCACAACAATCTGGGAATCAGGCGGGCAATTTCCCGGCGCATCTCCGCCTCAGTATACATAAACGGTGCGCCAGGACGGTAACGCATAGACCCTTCCAACCCGGCAATCAGCAGACCGTCATGCCGAATCACAGAGCCGTGCAAATCGACCCCGCCCTGAACTTGTTCCAGCACCTTGCCAGTAATGGTGTACTGCGGGCCGCGATCGTGGTTGCCACGCACGTAAAAGAGGGGCACATCCATCGCCGAAACCAAAAAATCAAGGTAGTAGAATGGCAAATCACCGCAGCCAATAATCATATCCACGTCGGGATATTTGCTGCGTACGTCGCTGCAATAGAGTTGATCCATCACACGATCGCTGACTGCCAATATCTTCATGGGTTCGGCCACTCGCGGTTTTGGTTTTTTGCCAGTTTGTCCAGGATGGCTTGTTCCAGGTCGATGTGGCAAATGCTGGCTAATTGCAGCAGGTATAAGGCCACGTCGGCCAATTCGCCTGCCAGCTCATCTGGATCGGCCGTTTCTTCTCGCCATTGAAAATGTTCCAATACCTCTGCGGCTTCAATGGAGAGGGACGCGGCCAGGTTTCGCGGCGTTTGCGGTTTTGGAGAGTTGGGCGCATACCAGCCTTTGCTGGCAACAAAGGCGTGCATCCGTGCTTCTAGTTCTTTTATTTCCATTTGTTGTTGTTTTTTACAGATTTGCCACAACATGGTGCAGGGAAAACGGCCGTTTCCCCACACCACCAGACAATAAAAAGGCGATTTGCAGATGAAAGGGTTTTAATCCTAACTGCAAATCGCCATTCGTCAACTCATTTAACGGGCGATAATTGTCAAAGATTCGTCACTAGAGACGTTCAGCCACAAAAGCGGTCAAGTCTGCCAGACGGGAGGAGTAGCCCCATTCATTATCGTACCAGGTGACCACTTTCACCATGTTGCCACCCATCACGTCAGTGGAAAGGGCATCAATGGTGGAGGAAGCGGGTTGGCCAATGTAGTCGCTGGAAACCAGCGGTTCTTCTGAATAGTCCAACACTTTACCCAGCCAGCCTTCACTTTCAGAAGCAGCCTTCAAAGCGGCGTTCAATTCTTCTACCGTTACCTCTTTTTCCAATTCGGCCGTAATGTCAACAACAGATACGGTCACGGTGGGTACACGGAAAGCCATACCATTGATTTTGCCGTTCAATTCTGGAATAACCAGCCCCACGGCTTTGGCAGCGCCAGTGGTGGTGGGGATGATGTTGGCAGCGGCAGTGCGGGCGCGGCGCAAATCTTTATGAGCCACATCCAAAATCCGCTGGTCATTGGTGAAGGAGTGGATGGTGGTCATCAATGCTTTCTTGACACCAAAAGCGTCATGCAGTGCTTTCATGGCCGGGGCCAAACAGTTAGTGGTGCAGCTTGCATTGGAAATGATGTGATGGTTTGCCGGATCGTAGGAGCTTTCGTTGACACCCAAAACAAATGTGGCATCCATGCCTTTGCCGGGAGCGGAAATGATAACTTTCTTGGCGCCGGCGGCCAGATGTTTGCTGGCGCTGTCTCTGTCGCGGAAGATGCCGGTGCATTCCAACACAATGTCTACGCCCAGTTCACCCCAGGGTAATTTGGCTGGGTCACGTTCGGCAAAGCTCTTGAGCTTTTGGCCGTCTACGTACATATCGCCGTCTTTTACTTCCACTTCACCGGGGAAACGGCCGTAAGTCGAATCATATTTCAATAAATGTGCATTGGTTTCCACTGGCATCAGGTCATTGATCGCTTCAACATCCAGCACGCCTTTGTAATTTTCATAGATTGCCTTAAATACCTGACGGCCAATACGACCGAAACCGTTAATACCAACTTTAACTGCCATTAGAATCTCCTTTATATAAATGTAAATAGGTTCGTTAGGGTTAGTCTGTGCGATACAAACCTATGCGCGGGTTCGTTTGGGAAGGTGTTGCTTAATCATGAACTTTTTTTCAGACTTTGGCAAGTTCCTGCCAAAATTTTTACCTTTTGGGGTAAAAACCGGACTTATTGTAAGCCTGACACATATTCTTAAAAAGGCAACTTGTCACTAAAACCATATGACGAAGCACATCAAGACCATTTTTATTGATGATGTCGTGACATGGCAATGTAAACGCTTACCTGTTTAACAACGAAATGATGGCACTTGCCAGTTTGTCGCTGTCATGCCGCCACGGCCGTTCCTCATCCACCAAATCTGCCAAATGCACAGGAATATCCGGGTGTGCCACAGGAGAGACAAACAAGGTATTCCCACCGCCCTTTTCCCGGCTAATAGACACATTGCTGTTCACCAACGCATTATCCAGACAATTTTCCGGTATATATTGCAGCAAAGCAGCAATGTGGTCTTTGGCAGTGAAATCGTCTGTTTCCCCGGGCTGGACGGCAATGTTGCATACGTAAACTTTTTTGGCACGACTGTGGCTAAGTGCGCCTTGTAAGTCCGGCAGCAGCAAATTGGGCAAAATGCTGGTGAACAGGCTGCCCGGCCCATAAACCACTAAATCTGCCTGAAAAATAGCCCGTACAGCGGGGGGATAGGCACGAATGTGTGCCGGTTCCAGCATAAGGGCTTGAATGCGTCCCCGCGCTTTGGAAATGGCAGATTCGCCTTTGATTCGTTTGACAACGCTGGTCTGATCATTTTTTACCAACACGTCTGCAACGAGGGTGACATGCTCTAGCGTGGCGGGCATGACCTGCCCCCGAATGGCAAGCACTTTTTGGGTGGCAAGCAGGGCTTCGTCAAAGCTGCCGGTAATGCCGGTAAGGGCAGCGATAAGCAGATTGCCAAATGCGTGGCCTTGCAGCCCGGAACGGCCGTTTCCAGACCCATTTCCGCCAAACCGGTATTGCAAAAGCTGCGTCATTAACGCCTCATCACGGGACAATGCGGCGATATTGTTACGAAAATCACCGGGCGGCAGCACCCCCAGCTCGCGGCGCAGCCGGCCGCTGCTGCCGCCATCATCGGCAACAGTGACAATGGCCGTGATATTGCGTGTGTAATGGCGCAGACCGCGAAGCAGCACCGGCATGCCTGTGCCGCCTCCTATGGCAACGATGTGTGGCCCATTATTTAGCTGTTGGTCTGTGGGGTTACTCATAAAAAAATTCTAGCCCCAATGGAAACGGCCGTCAAAAAGGCAAGATAATTGGCAGTTGGCAGTTGAAAGAGGGTCGCCCCTCATCCTTCGCTGTGTTATGATCCCGAACACGATTCATGACGCATCCATCACTTATTGAAGGACACCAAATGAAAAACATACCCGTTGTCATCATTTGTGGCGGGCAGGGAACCCGCATGCGCGGCAGTACAACCCGCAAAAAAGAGTTGGTAGAAGTTGGCGGCAAACCTATTATCTGGCATGTGATGCGTATTTTTTCTGCGCATGGCTTTCATGAATTTGTCCTGACCCTGGGCTATGGCCAGGATCAGCTTCGCCGTTATTTTATGGAATATGACCAGATGACGCGTAATTTGAGTGTGACGCTGGGGGGAAACGGCCGTGTCACCTACCACAACCAACCCACCCATCACCCCTGGCAAGTCCACCTCATCGACACCGGCCTGTACACCGAAAAAGCCCAACGCATCCTCAAGGTAGCCGACTTCTTACAGGCAGACCGCTTTTGGGCAGGCTATGGCGATGATGTCAGTGACGTAGACCTGACAGCACTGGCCGCATTTCACCAAAAACACGGCAAATTAGCCACCATCACCGCCATTCAAACCAACCTGCAATATGGCATTGTGGAAGCCGACGAAAACGGCCTGGTATCCGGTTTCATTGAACGGCCGCGCCTGCCCTACTGGATAAACGGCGGCTTTATGCTTTTTGAACGTGACGTGCTAGACATCATCAAGTCCCACAATTTTGAAAATCTGGAAACGGAACTGCTGCCCTACCTTGCCAGCCAGCAGCAGCTCATGATTTACCGCCACACCGGCTTTTGGCAGTCCATGAACACAATGAAAGACACCCTGACATTGGAGAAATTCTGGCAAGAAAACCCGCCCTGGAAGGTGTGGGATTGACATTCAGCCGGGGTGACAGGGTGACAATTTCCCAATCACAAATAACGAATACCCAATTCTTTTAATTTTCAACCATTACCTTTCATTCAAATGCGTATTTTAGTAACTGGAGCAACGGGTTTTGTCGGGCGGCATTTGGTTGCCCATTTGCTGGCGCAGGGCAGCACGGCCGTTTCCCTGCTTGTACGTGAACATTACAGCCACGCCGAATTAAGAAACCTTCCCCCTTCTCTGCAATCCATCCAGCAGCAGCTGCACTTTGTCTATGCCGACTTGCGCAATTACCGGATGACCAAACGCGCCATTACCGAAGCGAATCCCCAAATCGTCGTCCATCTGGCAGCAGCAGGTGCAACAGACCCCTTCCTGTCGCTGGATACAGCCCTGCGCCACAACCTCTACGGCACACTCAACCTGGTTCGGGCGTGCTTTGAAAAGGGCGGTAGTGTAGAACAGGTGATTGTTGCCCGCACGCCCGGCGAACGGACACATATGAATGTCTATGCGGCCAGCAAGGCGGCAGCATGGGGGTTTTGCCAAATGTACGGCCGTACCCAATGCTGGCCTATTCACGGAGCCATGATCTTTCAGGCATACGGGCCGGGACAAGCCAACCATACCCTTGTGCCCTCCGCCATTCAAGCCGCCAACGCCGGGCTGGATTTCCCCATGACGGCGGGTACGCAAAAACGCGACTGGATTTATGTGCAAGATGTGGTGGCTGGTATCACAGCCATGCTGGGCAAACCCATGCCGCCGGGCGAAACGGTTGAACTGGGTACAGGCAAGGTAACAACTGTTGTTGATGTGGTGAAACTGGTTTATGAGCTGGCCGGACACGGGGGACGGCCGTTACCCGGCACACTACCAACCAGACCCGGCGAAGAACCAGAACAAAAAGCCGACATCCACCACACACAAAAACTCATCAACTGGCAAGCCGCCACCCCATTAGCAGACGGCCTGCGCCTGATGATGCAAGCCGTCTCTGCCAGGCAATAGCTAAATCCCACAACAAAAAACAACCCCATTGGCACGGAATATTTTGCCGCTTTTGAGGTGTTTGAAACGGTTATGAATGGCGCGGTTACAGTAGACGGCGTGAATACATCCAGCCTCCAGTTAACGTTTACCCCATAAGCAAAAACGGCTTTGGTGGCATTCAACACAAAAACCACCAAAGCCGCTGTTATTTTATTAAATCTTTGTCATCAACAACTGCTTACTCGTACACGTAACCCGAAGTCCGTAACCCGTTTTCCGACGAACTTACCAGAGGTAGAGCACGCGGATTACGGATTTTGGATTAGTGAAAACGTGTACTAGTACTCAGTCAAGTGTTCTTTGATGGATACAAAGATTGGTTCAATCTCGGAGATTGAACCAATCTAATCCCTCATTTCACATGTGACTGGGTACTAGTTCCCTCCAAACATCACGACCAACGGATCATGGTCAGACGCACGCATTGGGGACGTATCATCCGGCAGCGGCAGTGGATAATCGGCATTAATATGCAGCGCATCCACCGACACAATGCGGGCAAACAATTCTGGCGAAACCAGAATGTGGTCGAGTGATTGGGTGCGCCCCTCAAAGATGTAGGTGTAAGGCAGTTCGCCGTCACCAAAGTATTCATATACGTGGTTCAGGCCAGCCGCTTGCAGCGTGTCCACAGGCAGTGTCTGGTAGAACGAGTTCAAATCGCCCATCACGACAAACATGGCATCTGGATAATCTGCTTTTAACTCTGCCATAAAGGTTACATTGGCCTCTGCCTGGGCTGTCCGCACCGGTTCGGTGGCTTCTTCACCGGCAGAAAGGGAGGTGAAGTGGTTGTTTATGGCGATGACGGTCATGGGTGTGCCATCGCTGGCCGGAATTTGGGTGACAACAGCGAGCGGCGGGCGGTTGGTAACGGCCGTATCCACTTCAGCCTGCCGCACCTCCAACACAGACGCCTGTCCTTCCCCTTCCCGCACCAAAAAGCCAACATCAATGCCACGAGAATCTGTACCCTCAATCAAATAAGGTACATAGCCATACGCCTCCAAAGCAGCAGCCACATCCTCCAGCACACCAATATTCTCCACTTCCTGCAAGCCAACAATCGTCGGCGTGCCCATAGCCTCAATAGCAGCCGCCACCTTGGTTACCTTGGTTTCATATTCACCCAGCAGCGGCTTGGGCGGGCTGGAAGGATGGGGGTCTTTAATGTCAAAGAAATTTTCGGTATTAAACGTCGCCACACTGAAAAATCCCGGTTCCGGTGCAGGCAGTGCCGGTAACGGCCGTTCCGCCGCCACCACATCCGGCAGCAAAATCGGCTCAATCTTGTAATGACCAAACGTAAACGCCAGCGGGCCAACCAGATTATTCACCACATCACCATGCTTCACCGCATAAAGCAGCGACGAACCATCGCCATGCGCCACCGTCGATCCATCATCCACAAAGAGCAAATACCCTACCTCATCGGTACGGCGCACACTGTCCACACCCCATTTGTCATAGACCAGGGCATACTCGCCAAAACGGTTCGTTGGCGCAACCGCTACGGCCGAATCCACAGACACCAGCATCCCTTCCAGCGACTCGTTGTAAACCAACGCTTCAGCCGGGTCTTGCGGCGGATCCCAAGCCACCACCACTGGGGCGGGCGTGTTACTTTCCAGCAGCACCACATCATCCGGGGAAGCCGGATCAATCAGCGTCTGCTCGGACACCTCGCGCACAAGGCCGGTAACCTGCACCAAATCGCCCAATGAAACTTGCGGCTCAAAATCATCGGTCAGTACAAACACGCCGTCCGATGTGGCCGGATTGCCGTCGCCCTGCGGCATTTGCAGCCAAAAGCCGCTCAATTCCGGGAACACACCAATGACAACGCCTTCTGTCGTCACAGTTGAACGAACATAGGGCGACCGGTCGCCTTCTCCTTGCACAGCCCAAATGGGCACGCCTTCCCCAATAAAGGTGTTAAACGGGTTGGAGAAAAGAGCCACGTCCAGTTGATCGGCCGTTACGGCAGCCGGATTGGCTGTAATCATGTCGGGCGGTGTGTCGGACAGGGTGATGGTGTAGGCAACGGCAATGCTGTCGCCGCCGGGATGCAGTTCTGTTACCGTCCAGGTCACCACGCCATCAGCCAAATCAACCCCGCTGACCTTGCCATTTGCGGCAGGCAGGGTTACGTCGGCTGCCGCCTCTGGTACTTCTGCCGTAACGGTCAGGTTGGTCAGCGGCTCTTCGGTGTAATTGGTAATGTTGATGATGTATTGCAGCTCTCCGCCAGGGAGCACGTTGTTTTCGGCACGCATTTCCACCATGACGATGGGCGGGAATACGGGTTGAATATCTTCCTGAAATCTTGGTTTGACCTGGCGGGTGTTTTGGTAAAACTCGCTGATGCCGATGATGTGGTATTTTGCTCCGGCTTCCAGTGGTTCGGCGGTTACGCCGGTATCTTTTTCGATGAGTACCAGCGCGGTTTCGCCTGTGCCGTCATCTATTTGAATGCGGTAGTCAAAGCGACCTTCTTCAATGGAAACGGCCGTGCCTTCAATCGCGACCAGTTCACCCAAAATGGCATCACTGTTATTCACATCAGCCACCGTCACCCGCAGCGGTTCAGGCAGTTGGGCTGCCTGCCCAATCACTTCCACATCTCCGGGCACTTCTACCGGAATCAGCTCCAGCGAATCACGGTACGGCTCAATGGTTCCCGTCACGCGGACACGGTCGCCAACCTGTACATCAACCTGGCCTTGCCCACCGGGCACATATACCTGAATGCCGCCGCTTTCATCTTGCAAATAAAATTTGTTGCCGGTGCTGCCCGCAAAAAAGCCGCCAGTGTACATGGTAGCAACGCCTTCCACACTCACCACACTGCCAATGAGTTCGCGGGCGGTGGCAATGGGAATGGAACCGCCTGCCATGCTCAGAATATGCGGCCCGGCAAAGGCTGTTAAAAAGCCGTCTGCTTCGGCGTAAATGTCTGTGAGCAGTACGTCTACGTAGGTGTAGGGGGCTTGCAAGGTGATGGTGTATTCGGCCGTTTCGCCTGCGGGTAATTCGGCGGCCGTCCAGTGGAAACGGCCGTTTTCTGCCACACCGCCATCTGGCCCGGCCACGAGAGTAAATTGGTCTGGGATGGGGAGAGAGAGGGCAAGCGTGCCAGCGGGAACGGCCGTGTCACTCGCATTCGTCACCGTCACCAAAAGCGGCACTTCACTACCCGGCGTTACCGCATCCGGCACAGAAGCCGTTAGCAAAAGTTGCGCGTCCGGTGCGGGCACAACCGGACTGCCGCTGTTTTGAGGATTCGGTTGGACAAACGCAAAGTCCTGGCTGTTGTCACCACTGCTTTGCCCATTACCAGCCTGCCCCTGCGGCAGCCGTTCCAACGCCGTGCCGCTTTCCGGCTTACCGGCTGGCGTTCCGGCAAAGGCTCCGGCTGGCGCATCTCCCCAGCCAACAACATCCACATCCGCATTGGCCGCATCTCGCAAAATCAAGCCGCCTTTATCAAACAAACCCGATTCAAACACGGCATCGGCCAGTACATCCAGCTCTGCCCGCTCATGCCGCAGCAAATAGTGGCCGTGCGGCGGCACAAATGCCGACAGATCCCAACTGTAAAGCAGTTTCGGCTCCTGATCGGCATTTATTTGATACCACAAGTGCCATCCGGCCAGGTCAATGGGGTCATTCGTCGGGTTATACAGCTCGACAAAATCCTGGTTATTGTTGCCCGGCATCCCCACCAAAATTTCGCTAATGACGAGATTGTCAGCTTGTGTGGTTGGTGGTGCGGGCTGTGTGGGTTCAGGAACGGCCGTGTCTGTAGGCACAGGCGCATCTGTAGGAGGTGGCGTTGGGGTTCCCTCCTCTCCGCAAGCCGTTAAAAACAACGAAAACAAAAACACAAAAAGAAATACAATTGTTAATTTTTTAGAAACCATGTTCATATCATCATCCAGTTCAATTATGCAGTTCAGCGATTTAGCAATTCAGCCTGTCAGTCTGTCTCAACAGACAAGCCTGTCAAACAACGGCGGGATTATAGCACGAGAAACATCGGTATTCCGTATTCCGTTGTCCGTATTCCGATTACGGTTTACGGTTCACGGCTCACGGCGTGCGGCACACGGTTATTAACCATTTCATAACAAGCTGTTACCGACCGGTTAACCCATTTTTGTATGCTTTTGCCCTCATCCGCGTGCATGCTATAATGATTTTCCAAGCTCGCTTGATGGCAAACTGCAAAATTCAAGCGACAAAGGACGAGAGGAGATATAGATGACTACCCAAACCGCCACTGGGCAAAAAACAGAGGTGGGAGTCCGACCAGCCACTGGGTTCTTTTCTGGTCGTCGCGGTCGTATGCTTCGCAACAATATTACCGCTTACCTCTTTTTAGCCCCCGCAGCTATCCTGATTTTTACCTTTGGTATTTTCCCCGTTTTTTATGCAGCATATGTCAGTTTATATAAATGGCGCATTCGCCAGGGCGAGTATCGCGGCCTGGCGAATTTTGTAAATGCAATGGGCGATGTTGCCTACTTGTTTTTTGCGCTGGTTATTCTGGCATTGGCTGTTATGGGCATCATTTACCTTGTGCGTATGTATCGCACGGCACAAGAGTATGACATTCCCATTCAATTTCCCCTGCTCTCTTTGATTCCCGGCGGCATTATTGCCTATGGTTTACTGGAGATTTTGCTGCGTTTTATTACGTTTTTTGCGCAGGAAAGAGCCATTGAAGCCGGAAATGCCCAGGTTTTGGGCAACATCCCTTTGGGCTTGTTGTATCTTGTGATTGGGTTTGCCCTGAGTACGGCCGTTGCCCGTTGGCAGCACAAAGAAGCCGCCCACACTAAATTTTCCATTTTGCCCAATTTCACTACGAGTGCGGTCGCAGTTGTCGCCGCATTAGGAACGGCCGTTGTCCTGACCCGCTTTACTTTTGGCTTTTTGAACGAATCCGGCACAACGGCCGTTACCCTAATTCGGCTTCGCGCCCTCGTCACCGGCCTCATTCCAATGGTCATCGCCTACGGCATATGGTCATGGGCAGCCAGCCAGGAATCACTAAAAAAAATGGCCGCTGGTATTGTTGCTGCGGCTCTTTTTATTGCCGCTGGCGCCTACATCATCGACATCTGGCCAGTTGTCACCGCTGAAGCCGACCCAAACTTCTACCTTTCCTTTGCCGTCACCGTCTTCTACGCCGCCGGTGCAGTACCATTCCAGCTAGGTCTGGCCCTCATTCTGGCCGTACTTCTTTACCAGGACCTCAAAGGCAAAGCCCTGTTCCGAGTCATCTTCTTCATCCCCTACATTGCACCCACAGTAGCCGGGGCAGCCATCTTCCAGGTACTGTTCAGCCTGCGCCCCGAAAGCATCGCCAACCGGATTATGCAGTTCTTTACAGGCAATCCCGAGCTAACCCTGCGCTGGCTTAAAGAACCGGCCGCCTTCATCTCAGTAATGGGACAAACCTTTGGCATTGAAAGCGCGGCCAACATCAACTTTGGCCCCAGTCTGGCCTTAATCGTCGTTATCCTGTTCAGCATCTGGCGCTACACAGGCTACGACACCGTCATCTTCCTGGCCGGTCTGGGCGGCATTCCCAGCGAATTGTATGAAGCAGCCGAAATCGACGGCGCAAACCGGTGGGACGCATTCCGGCACATCACCTTCCCCCTCCTCTCACCCACCACATACTTCCTGTCCGTCATCTCCATTCTGGGTACATTCAAGGCATTCAACAGCATTTGGGTACTCAGAGATGCTGCTGCTCTGGGAACAGTCGATACGGCCAGCATTTATTTCTTTGAAACATTCCAACGCGGTGCCCGCTTTGGATACGCAACCTCCATGGCAATGGTCTTGTTTGCCGTCATGCTTACTTTAACCATCATCCAAAACCGTCTTGCAGAAAAGCGAGTGTTCTATGGCTAATGCAAACGTCTCCCAAAAACACGAAAAAAGTAGAGGGCGCATCCAGATAGCCCGCATTTTAATGTACGTTGTGCTGACAGGATACGCTTTGGTATCTATCCTGCCGTTCGCCTACATGCTCAGTTCATCACTCATGACATTAGGGGAAGTTAATTCCGGCCGTTTGCTTCCTCGTGCCATTGACTTCAAAACCGACATCACCCCTTGCATTGTCTACGCCACAGACACAACGGAAGTGAACGGCGTCATGGAAACTCACACAGGCTTTTTTATTGAAATCCCTGAAGAAATTACATCCGTGCAGCGTTACGGCAACCGCTCTTTTGATGTTCCTGAAGGGACAACACGCAATACACACTTCAGAATCCCATTCTTTACCAATTATTGTGCCGCCTGGGATGGTGCTAATCTGGGCGAATATATTCTCAATACCATCCAGATTGTCACCATTACCCTGACCGGGCTGGTTGTTTTCTGCACGCTGGCCGCTTATGCTTTTGCCAGAATGGAGTTTCCAGGGCGTGATTTGCTGTTTGGCATTATGCTGGCTACGCTGATGGTTCCTGAAATGGTGCAAAACCTGCCCAATTTCCTCATTGTGAATGAAATTGGCAATTTCTTTGGCAGCAATGGGCTTGGCTTATGTGGTGATACACAAAACTGCTGGATTAATAACTGGCCGGCGTTAACCATTCCTTTTATGGCAACACCTTTTGCCATTTTCTTGCTGCGCCAACATTTTGCCACGATTCCCAATGAATTGTGGGATGCAGCCCGGATGGATGGGGCTGGACATTTGCGCTTTTTGATTCAGGTTGTGCTTCCGCTTTCAAAAGCTGTTTTGTTTGTGGTCATTTTGTTTGCCTTTATTGGAGCCTGGAATGCTTTGGCATGGCCGATTTTGGTGACGAGTGGCGATGAATGGCGTCCAATTTCTTATGGGCTGCAATCGTTTATTCGTGAAGAGGGTAATTTTGCCCATCTCCGTATGGCAGGGTCGTTGATGACAACGCTGCCTTTGTTGATTTTATATGCGTTTACACAACGTTTCTTTGTAGAAGGCATTAATACAAGCGGCCTGAAGGGATAATTTACGGCCGTAACCACAGACACAAGGAGGTGATGCCTAAACTGGCATTTAGTGCCAAAACACAAGACAAACACCAGACCATTTTCTTGGCAAACTTTTGTTTACCAGACCTAAAAAGGTCAATCTAAATTCAAACATTCTCTGGAGGAGAATAAGAATATGTCAAAACGTAAATTTAGTATCTTTTTTGTTGTGTTAGCCATGATGTTGGCACTATTCCTGGTTGCCTGCGGCGGCGCAGAAGATTTGGAACAAGCCGTCAACGAAGCAGCCGAACAATCCCAGGAAGTTGTAGAACAACCAGCTGCCGAAGAACCGGCTGCTACCGAAGAACCAATGGCTGAAGAACCAGCCGCCACCGAAGAACCGATGGCCGAA
>CAZRIB010000069.1:0-12650 GCA_964600035.1 uncultured Ardenticatenaceae bacterium
TGTTACCACACCGGTAACGGCCTTTGCTGCTGCTGTCAGCGGGCTGGCCAGGAACGTTCGTCCGCCTTTTCCCTGCCGTCCTTCAAAATTACGGTTAGAAGTAGAAACGGCATATTGTCCCGGCTGAAGCTGGTCGCCGTTCATGGCAATGCACATCGAACAACCCGCTTCGCGCCATTCTGCACCGGCCTCTTTGAAAACACGGTCCAGCCCTTCCGCTTCTGCCTGTTTTTTCACATCTTGCGAACCGGGCACAACCATCACCCGAACCCCTTCTTTCACACGGCGGCCTTTCATCACGTCGGCGGCCTGCCGCAGGTCGGAAATGCGGGAGTTGGTGCAAGAACCGATGAACACCACATCTACCGGCTGCCCCAGTAACGGCCGTCCCGGCTGCAAATTCATATACGCCAATGCCTTCTCTGCCGTGCGCCGTTCACTCAAATCACTGATTCCCATTGGGTCGGGAATGGGTTCAGTAATTTTGATGCCCATACCCGGATTCGTGCCGTAGGTAATCATTGGCTCCAGTGTGCTCACATCCAGGTCAACTTCCTTGTCGTACACAGCCCCTTCATCCGATGGTAACGTGCGCCAATAGGCAACGGCCGTATCCCACGCCTTACCTTGCGGAGCAAACGGCCGTCCCGCCAGATAGTCAAAAGTTGTGTCATCCGGGGCAACCAGCCCGGCACGCGCGCCCCCCTCAATGCTCATGTTACAAATCGTCATGCGCTGTTCCATCGTCAGCGCCCGGATAGCCTCACCGCGATATTCAAAGACGTGGCCTGTACCGCCGCCCACGCCAATTTTTGCCAGCAAAGCAAGGATAATGTCTTTAGAAGTTGTGCCAGCCGGTAAACGGCCGTGAACATTCACCGCATACGTCTTCGGCTTCACTTGCAGCAAACACTGCGTCGCCAACACATGCTCCACCTCACTCGTGCCAATACCAAACGCCAGCGCCCCAAACGCACCATGCGTCGCCGTGTGGCTGTCCCCACAAACAATCGTCATACCCGGCTGCGTCAGCCCCAGCTCCGGCCCAATCACATGAACAATCCCCCTGTTCGGACTGTCCATGCCATGCAGCGTAATGCCAAACTCCTTACAGTTCGCTTCCAGCGTCGCAATTTGCTTGGCCGCAATGGCATCCGCAATAGGCACATTCAGCGGCGTCGTCGGAATGCTGTGGTCCATCGTTGCTACTGTTTGCTCTGGCCGGCGCACCTTCAGCCCCCGTGCCCGCAGCCCAGAAAACGCCTGCGGCGATGTCACTTCGTGAATTAAATGCAAGTCAATATACAAAACAGCCGGACTGCCCGGCTCATCTACGACAACATGGTTTTCCCATATTTTGTCGATAATTGTTTTTGGTTTCGTCATGTAACCTCCAGACATATTTGAAGTATGCTAAAATACAATTAAATTTTGTGTTTCTAACTGCTCTGTGAGGTGATGTGAATGGCAGCGACAACATTTCGTAAACAACTTCAAAAACAAATAGAAAAATTGCCCGATGACATTGTCCAGCAAATTGCCGACTATACGGCTTTTTTGATGGCCCGGCGAAACATCACTCCTCTGTATTCAGACTGGCAAATTTCACAGTGGCAAAACTTTGCCCTGGAGCAATTTTTCCGTGAAGATGATGAAATCGAATACACGTTAAAAGACGCTCAAGAAATTTACCGTCCATGAAGCCTGGTGACATCGTCCTCATTCGCTATCCTCAAACAGACCTTGAGGCAGGAAAATTGCGTCCTGCCCTGGTTGTTGCCATTGCACCAGGCCGCCATCCTGATTTGTTACTTGCCTATATCACCTCTCGTGTACATCAAGCTGTCCCCGAATTTGATGAAATCATTGAGCCAACTGATGCTGATTACCCAATAACAGGACTCAAAGCCAGGTCTGTCGTACGTTTGGCCCGATTGACTGCTGTTGATCCAGCCATCATCAATGCCAAACTGGGTTATATTGCCCCAGAACGATTACAAACCATTAAAAAGCGCCTGGCGGGTTGGTTGTTGTCGCAAAACGAAAGCCAGCCTCATAGCAAATGACTCATTGAGTACGATTTGCTGCATATTGTTTGCTCGTACTTGCTTCTTCCTCGCGGGCGGCCAGCATCTTGTTTAATGCACTCAAATAAGCCCGGGCACTGGCCACAACAATATCTGTGCTTGCGCCATGTCCGCTGTATGTGCGGGCAAACGGCTGGTTGGTTTGCGGATTCAGGCCATACTTGCCGTCACCATTCTCTGGTTGAATGCGAATGGTTGCCTCTGCCTGTGCATCTAACCCTTCCGTTACCGCATTAATGGAAAACTCTGTCAGACGGTTGCGCACGCCAATAATCCGGTTAATGGCCTGGTAAACGGCATCGACTGGCCCGGTTCCTAATGCCGCATCGCGATATTCCTCGCCATCTGGCCCTGTCAGACTGACCGTTGCGGTGGGAATGCTGTGGTCGCCGCAGCTAACCTGAATGTGGTTCAATTTCCAGATTTCCGGCGGCTGGTAAATTTCGTCGGCAATAATGGCCTGAATGTCGGCATCAGTGACCACTTTCTTTTTGTCGGCCAGCCGCTTGAATCGCTTGAAGGCCGCTTCCATTTCTTCTTTGTCCAGGTCGCCATAACCCAGTTCTTGCAAACGCACCCGGAAGGCGTGACGGCCGCTGTGTTTGCCTAACACGAGTTTGGATGCGTTCAGGCCAACGGTTTCTGGCCGCATAATTTCGTATGTCAGGTGGTGTTTTAGCATGCCGTCCTGGTGAATACCGGCTTCGTGGGCAAAGGCGTTTGCTCCGACAATGGCTTTGTTGGGCTGGACGACCATGCCGGTGTAGGCGCTGACCATGCGGCTGGCGCGGGTGATTTGGGTGGTGTCTATGTTGGTGGTGAAGTTGAAGTAAGACGGCCGTGTATGGATAGCCATCACCACTTCTTCCAAAGAGGTGTTCCCTGCTCGTTCGCCAATGCCATTAATGGTGACTTCTACCTGGCGTGCGCCATTTGTGACACCTGCCAATGTGTTGGCGGTAGCCAGACCCAGGTCGTTGTGGCAGTGGGTAGACCAAACCACTTTGTCAGAACCGGGTGTATTTTCAATGAGATATTTGATGAGCCAGCCGTACTCTTCTGGTGTGGTGTAGCCGACGGTGTCGGGAATGTTCAGGGTGGTTGCGCCAGCTTTGATGGCCTCACCCAATACTTGTACCAGAAAGTCCGGATCGGAACGGCCGGCATCTTCCGGGGAAAACTCCACATCGTTGCAAAGGCTGCGGGCAAAGGAAACAGCTTTGATGACTTGCTCGATGCATTCTTCCCGGTCTATTTTGAGTTTGTGTTTCAGGTGGATGTCGCTGGTGGCGAGAAAGGTGTGAATGCGGTGGCTGGGAGCGGCCTTGACGGCGTCGTAGGCACGTTGGATGTCTGTTTCGTTGGCGCGTGCCAGCCCGGCGATGGTCATGGGTTTGCCGCTTTTACGCCCTTCGGTGAGGGGGCCGATTTCTTCGGCAATGCGGCGTACAGCATCAAAGTCGCCGGGTGAGGCAATGGGGAAGCCTGCTTCGCATATATCTACACCCATGCGAGAGAGTTGGCGGGCGATTTCCAATTTTTCTTCGACGTTGAGGGTGGCGCCGGGGGATTGTTCGCCGTCTCGCAGGGTGGTGTCGAAAATGACAACAACGTCTTTGTTTTCTGCTCCATCTTCTTGCATTGTTACTTTCTCCTTGTTTTATAACAAGGTGAGAGGGTGACAGGGGTTGATGTTTCCCTTGTCACCCTGCTGCCTTGTTACTCAATTTCTTTGGCATTTAGCCAGGGCATCATGCGCCGCAGTTCTTTGCCGACTTGCTCGATTTGGCTGGTGCGGGCTTCCTGGCGGCGTTTGTTGAACCAGGGACGGCCGTTTACGTTTTCATCTATCCATTCTTCAGCATAAGAGCCGGAGCGGATGTCGGCCAAAATCTGTTCCATTGCCTTTTTGGTTTCTTCGGTGATGATTTTGGGGCCGGCAGTGTAGTCACCGTGTTCGGCCGTATCGCTAATGGAATAGCGCATATAACTCAAGCCACCCTGATACATCAGATCCACAATCAATTTCAGTTCATGCAGACATTCAAAATAGGCGATTTCCGGCTGATAACCGGCCTTGACCAACGTGTTAAACCCGGCTTCAACCAAAGCGCTGACACCGCCGCAGAGCACAGCCTGTTCACCGAATAAATCTGTTTCTGTTTCCTCGGCAAAGGTTGTTTCGATGACCCCGGCACGGGTGCAGCCAATGGCTTTGCCGTAGGCCAGTGCCACATCCTTGGCCTGACCGGATGTGTCTTGATACACAGCGAGGAGGCCAGGGGTTCCTACGCCGTCCACATACAGTTCACGCACGCGGTGACCGGGTGCTTTGGGGGCAATCATGCTCACGTCTACATTGGCAGGCGGTACAATTTGACCATAGCGAATGTTGAATCCGTGACTGAACATGAGGGTGTTGCCCTCGTTTAGATGGGGTTCGATGGCTTCTTTGTAAACGGCCGCTTGCTTTGTATCTGGCAGCAGCACCATGATGATGTCGGCTTCGGCACATGCTTCGGCTGTTGTTTTGACAGGTAAGCCATCGGCTTCTGCTTTTGCCCATGATTTGCTGCCTTCATACAGCCCCACGCGCACATCTACGCCTGAATCGTGCAGATTTAGGGCGTGGGCGTGTCCCTGGCTACCGTAGCCGAGGACAGCGACCTTTTTGCCGTTAAGAAGGTCAAGATTTGCATCTTTGTCGTAATAAATGTTTGCCATTTTTTCTCCGTATTTTGTAAATTGTGGTTAGTGTGTTCCGTTTTGATGAGCAGAAACGGCCGTTTCCGCTGCTGCACCTTCACTACTGCCTCGTACCATCGCCACCCGGCCAGTACGCACCATTTCAATAATGCCGAAATTCTTCAACAAAGAAATGAGCGAATCCACCCGGTCTTCTGGGCCAACAATCTGGATAATGAGCGAATCCATCGCCACATCCACAATACTGGCGCGGAAAATATCCACAAGCTGCATAATTTCCGCCCGTTGGCCATTGGCCGCTTTTACCTTAATCAACGCCAGCTCCCGCTTAACAGCCGGTGTTCCCGTCACATCTTCCACACGGGTCACATTAATCAACTTAAAAAGCTGGGTTTGAATCTGACGCATATCCCGGTCAGTGCCTTTGGCTACAAATGTCATCCGGCTAATACCCGCCGTTTCACTATGACCAACGGCCAAACTTTCAATATTAAAATTACGCCGACGGAACAACCCGGCCACACGGTTCAAAACACCGGGTTTATCTTCCATCCAGGCAATCATGGTGTGTCGTTTTAACTGGGCCATTATCTCTCTCCTTCAGTCGCAGTGGGGCGGCGAATCATATCTGCATTGCTTTTACCTGGGGCAACCATTGGGTACACATTGGTAAATTCCTCAACCTGGAAGTCCAGCAAGAAGGGGCCATCGTGGGCTTGTGCTTCCCGAATGGCATCATATGCTTCTTCTTTGGATGTCACAGCGCGGGCTGGAATGCCGTATGCTTCTGCCAATTTGACAAAATCGGGGTTGAACAGAGGCGTGCCAGAGTGGCGGCGATTGTAAAACACATCCTGCCATTGGCGTACCATGCCCAGATAGCCATTGTTAATGATGGCAATTTTGATGGGCAGCCGTTCTTGCACCACAGTGGACAGTTCAACCATTGTCATTTGAAAACCGCCGTCACCGGCTACAACCCATACCTCTTCATCCGGGTTGCCCATTTGAGCGCCAATGGCGGCTGGCAGGGCGTATCCCATTGTGCCCAAACCGCCAGAGGTGAGCAGGCTGCGCCGTTTGGTGTGTTGGTAATATTGTGCTTCCCACATTTGGTGCTGGCCTACGTCCGTGACGACAGTGGCGTCGCCTTCGTTGGTGGCATGCCACAAGGTGCGCATGATGTAGGGGGCAACCAGTTCATCTGTTTCCTGTGCCAAAATATCCCGGCTGCCGGTTTCTGCTTTCCATTCGGCAATTTGCTCTAACCAGGCTGGATGTTCGTTTTGCTCAACCTGGGGCAAAAGTTCGCGCAAGGTTAGCAGGGCATCGCCCACAATGGGTGTTTCGATGGTGATGTTTTTGCCCATTTCTGCCGGGTCCAGGTCTACGTGGATGATGCGGGCTTTGGGGGCAAAGGTTTCAAATGCTCCTGTCAGGCGGTCGTCCAGACGTGCGCCAATGGCAAAGAGGACGTCGCATTCTTGCAGGGCGTAGTTGCAGTAGGCTTCGCCGTGCATGCCGCCCCAGCTAATGGAAAGGGGATGGTTGGCGGGAAATGTGCCAATGCCCAACAGGCTGGTGGCGACGGGGATTTGGGCTTTTTCGGCCAGTTGGCGCAGTTCTGTTTCGGCATGGGCGATGGAGACGCCTTGCCCGGCAACGATGACGGGACGCTCTGCGTCGTTGATGAGTTGGGCTGCACGGGCAACGGCCGTTGCGTCTGGCGCATTCATGTTTGGGTTATACCCCGGCAAATTGATTGTCTCCGGGTACTCAAACTCCATGCTGGCCTGCTGCACATCCTTACAAATGTCAATCAACACCGGGCCGGGGCGGCCTGTACGCGCAATGTAGAAAGCCTCCTTGATCGCCATTGGCAGATCTTTAATATCCGTTATCAAATAGTTGTGCTTGGTAACGGGCAGGCTAACGCCTTGCACATCTGCTTCCTGAAAGCCGTCACGCCCCAGCAAAGACGTGGGGACTTGGCCGGTAATGGCGACAATTGGTGTAGAGTCCATATACGCGGTTGCTAGCCCGGTAATGAGGTTGGTTGCCCCAGGGCCAGATGTGGCAATGCACACGCCTACTTTGCCTGTCGCGCGGGCATAACCATCTGCCATGTGTGAAGCGCCCTGTTCATGGGTAACCAGTACGTGGTGAATTGGGTATTCATATTTGGCCAGGTCATCATAAGTGGGCAAGATAGCACCCCCTGGCAGACCGAATACAACTTCGACGCCTTCGTGCATTAAGCTTTCCCAGATAATTTGACCGCCTGTCTTTATTTCGCCCATAACATAGCTCCTCCTTTTAGAGTTGTTGATTGGGGTTTGAGTAGGGTAGGGTGAACAATAAAAAAGGCAGAAAACAAGTTGTTTTGCTTTCTGCCTGGGTTGATGTATGTGGTTGGGTTGGTGGTACAAGATTGGGATGGACGTGTGAAACGGCCGTGTTGCATTGGCGCACCCGTCATATCCATCATTCGCATCTTAAAAAACACCATCATTCGCTTCACCAAGAACAAAAAAGCCGCCCTGTTGGGCGGCTTCCTGGCCAATTTCGGTTTCCTTTCCAAACCTTACCCAACAGCTACTGTCTCCTTATCGACAATAATAAGGACAACAAGAAGGCTAATAAGAAGAAGGCTGGAAATGAATAAGTTCATCAAAAATTACCAAAAAAGAATAACTACCATGTTTTCTTTAGTATCTAAGTATCTAAAAACGGGCTAATCACGTCTATACACAAAAATGCCCATAAAAAAGCAAACAACCCTTGTGCATACTGTACATGATTCCACACAAAGTGTAAACCAGAGAAATATCTTTACTAAAATTGTGTGTTTGCAGTCAGTATATAAAAACCAAAAGGGACGGTTTTTATACCGTCCCCCTTGGGTTCCCACTATTTCCCACTGAACCGCGCACTTCAGCACAAGTCTTCTGTAGTATATGAAATCCCAAGGGGTAAATCTACGTATAAGTTGCCAAAAGTTAAACGCAAAATCATTGTGGAAGGTATACAAAGCCCCTAAATTTTTTGGGGTCTAAGCTGCCAAAGTTTCAAAGCAAGATGCAATGCCAGCCGCATATTCGCCTGATTCAGGTCATGGCCGGTCAGTTCTTGAATACGTTCCAACCGGTACAGCAGGGTATTCCGGTGAATGTAAAGGGATTCGGCCGTTTGGCTGATGTTGCCATGATGGTCAAAGTAAGCATCCAGCGTTTGTACCAGGCTGCTCCGGTGCTGCTCATCATACTGCACCAACGGGCCAATGACCTGGTCGGTAAATTCTTGCACGGCCGGATTATCCTCCAACTGGCCTAACAACCGGTAAACCCCCAAGTTGTTAAACACCACCAAATGGTTGAGATTCAGCCGTTCACCCAACTGCATGGCTTGAACAGCTTCACGGTACACTTTGGGCCAATCGGTAAGTTTGGTAACCGGGCCGCTTAAACCGGCCAAAAGTGTTGATTTGGGGAATTCGGCGGCCAATTGTTCCCGCAGTCGCCGGGCAAAATCTTGCGCCGTATCAACATCGGTGTTGTTTTTGAGCGATTGAAAGACAACAACGTGCTTGTCGCCAAATATGTGTACCAATGCCGGACGGCTGTGGTTGGTAAGCAGCCAGTTGATGGTGGTTTCCATTCGACGAAGGGATGGATTTTCGGGTGAATTCCCCAGCCATTTGAATGTCATCACGGCATGGGGCTGGGTGGTGTCGTGGTCTAGTCTGCTTTCCAGTCGTTCGATTTCGCGGGGATTTAATGTTTCTGCCAGCAGCCCTTCCAGGAAGTCGCCGCGCAGGGCTTTTTTCGCTTCACTGACGGCTTTGGCTTTGGCCATTTCCAGGGCACAGGCTGCTGCTCCGTGTTCAACGGTCAGGTTATCCATCAAGTCTAGTTGGTCGGCCGGGCCAACTAGTGAAAGGTAGCCGCGCGCTCTGTCTCCTGAAATGATGGGGCTGACTAAACGGCCGATATTTTCAATTGGTAACAACTGCTGCCAGTAGCTTTGGTGGGCACGTGCAGCCGCTTTGCGATTACGCAAAATGGGCGGAAGTTGGTCACGATTTACCAGCACTTCCAGCAAGCGGGCAATATCCAACTCATTGTTGGAAGGAACGCTCATGGCCCGTACTTCCAGGCGTTTATCTTGAATGATGACGATTTTTCCTGTCAGATTGGACATGACTTCAGTCATTTCTGACAGGCCTTTTCCTTCTCGCGACATTTCAGACAGTTTGCGGTACAGCTCCATGCTGCGTTCGTTGATCGCTGTTTGCCGGTCTACCAAAAGGGCGGCAATAGAGCGGTGGACGGCACGCACCGTTTCGCCTGAGGGGGTTTTGAGGATGGGGAAGTTGAGTTTTTGGGCAGTGGCAGCGACATCATTGGGTATGTCTGTAAAAACGAGCATTCCGGCTGCGGAGAGGTTGGCCAGGGTTTGAATGCCTTTGCTAAAGCTGGCCGGACGGATGGCTGCCTGAACAGCTGGGGGTAGGATGACAAAATCTCCTGCCTGCACCTGTTCGTCGAGATTTTGCCAATTGGGAAGGATGATTACCCAATCGATGTTTCTTTTGTTGTGCTGGCTGCCGGCAATAACGGCCGTTTGCAGGGGCAGCGCCAGCCGTAACAAATCACTTATATACACATCACCAGATGCTTGGTTGGTCGCCATAAAATTTTTAACCTAATTTAATTGAACGGGTAAACGAATGACAAACGTTGTCCCTTGCCGGGGTGCGCTTACCACGTGAATTTCACCTTTATGCTGTTCAATGATACGATGGCTGGTAGCCAAACCCAACCCCGTCCCTTTGCCCGGGTCTTTGGTTGTATAAAATGGCTCAAAAATATGGGCTACTTCCGCTTCAGACATCCCTTTGCCATTATCTTTGAACAAGACGAGAACCACGCCTTCGTCCTTATTATAGCGTGTTGTGATTTCTATTTGCCGGTTTTCTGCCAAGGCCAGTGTGGCATCACGGGCATTGACCAGTAGGTTTAGCCAGACACTTTTCAAATGTTCCCAACTGGCTGTAATTTCAGGCAGATTGGGGTCAAGCTGCTGCTGTACATTGACCTGACTGGATTGCAGTTGGTAGCGAACCAGATCCAATGCTTGCTGGATGGAGTGATTTACGTCACCCTGGGTAAAGTTGTATTGTTCCTGACGGGCAAAGTCCAGCAGGCCTCGCACAACTTTGGCAGCCCGTTCCCCTGCCTGATGGATTAGATCGACGGCTTCGTAATTTTCATCTTCTTTTGGGATGAACATTTTTAACATTTCGGCGTTGGCATTGATGGCGGTGAGGGGGTTGTTGATTTCGTGTGCAACGCCAGCGGCCAACTGCCCGATGGCGGCCAGTTTTCCGGCTTGCAGAAGTGATGCTTCCAGTCGTTTTTCTTCGGTGCGGTCTTGCCACACGATGACGGCACGTGCGGCGCTGGCTTGTATGGAGGGGATGGGGTAGGCGGAGACGTTCCAGTCTCGTGGCAGGTGATCGTCGCCAAACCAGCGGACTGACCAGCGTTGTGCGGTTTTTTGGTTTAATGTCTGGGCAACGAGGCAGTCCTGGCATGGGGTGGTGCGGTTGTAGAAGGCTTTGTAGCACACGCGGCCAATGAGGTTTTCAACGGCCGTTTCCTGTTCATCCACCTTGCTTTTGTTTACGGAAACCAGTTCCCAATGGTCATTAATGGTGTAGATGGGGTCGGGAATGCCGTCAATGAGTGCCTGGAGTGTGTTGCGGTTTTCCAACAGTTCCTGCTGCCGCAGCCGCACACGTTGAAAGAGCCAGGCATTTTCAATGGCTTCGCTAACGGAGCGGGTTAAGGAGACAAACAGGTCGAGATCGACTTCTGAAAATTCGTCATCTGTGGGGTTATAGGCGCACAAAACGCCAACGGAACGCCCCTTAACAATGAGGGGGGCGGCCATCATGGCTGTAACTTTGTATTTGAGCGGGGCATCTATGCCGGGTTGGAAGCGTTCGTCGGTTTGGGTGTTGTGCAGGGAAACGGCCGTTTGTTCTTGAAACACAATCCCCACCAACCCTTGATCCATCTCAATGGCATGAAGGTCGTGAACCAGCGGGCTGCCGTTTTGCTGCCAGAGACGAAAACGCAGTTTGTTCCCTTCTTGCATCACAATGGCGGCGGCATCGGCAACCGCAACGGTGCATATACCGGAAACGGCCGTTTCCAACACCGCCTGCGTTTCCAAAGTAGAAGAAACAGCCTGACCAACCCGGTTCAAGGCGGCCAACTGCTGGCTCTGCTTTTGCAGCCGTTTTTCCAACTGCTGGGTGCGTAAAATCGTTTTGACACGTGCCAGCAGTTCACGTGGGTAGTAAGGCTTGGTAATATAATCATCCGCTCCGGCAGAAAGGGCTTGAACCTTTTCGTGGCTGCCAGAAGCGGCCGTTAGCAGCACGACCCGCGTATATTTCAAATCGGGATGCGCCCGAATCCATTCCAGCACCTCCAACCCGGAAACACCCGGCATCCGCATATCCAGCACAACCAGATCAACTTCGATGGGCTGGTACAGAGTGGACTGTAAATAATCAATTGCTTGTTGACCATCACTGGCAATCTGAATGGTGTACCCTTCACGGTTTCGCAAGAAATCGGCCAGTGATTCCGCAATCTCAATTTCATCATCAACAACAAGCAGATGAGCCGGTGCTTTTTTAGGGACTGTTAGCGCTTCCATGATTTTAGTAATTGTTGTGAATGTATCAGCTAATTATAACGCACTAATGGTACGCCGACTTATGTTACGTCGCAATAATGAAAATGGCACGTATGAAAGTGCCATACGTGCCACTGATTGGTTGAAAAAAGAAACGGCCGTTGCCTCAACAAAAAGCCAAATTACCGGAGAGGCGCATTCGGGTCAGAAGCAAACGTATACCCATGACCCTGAACCGTTCTAATATAAACAGGCGAGCTGGGAACAGGCTCAATCTTTTCGCGTAAATTTTTAATATGCGCCCGCACCAGTTCCGGACTGCCTGTATCTCTTGGATAATCCCAAACATCCTGCAAAAGCTGCTGACTGTTAAATACCTGATCCGCATTACTCATCAAATGGT
This sequence comes from uncultured Ardenticatenaceae bacterium, assembly GCA_964600035.1. GTDB lineage: Bacteria > Chloroflexota > Anaerolineae > Promineifilales > Promineifilaceae > CAZRIB01. The sequence continues at coordinate 11,908 of CAZRIB010000069.1, forward strand.
AGAGCAAATCGAACTGTACATTTGTCAGCAGTGCCGTGCCATGTTCCGTTGTCACCTTAAAAGCACGGCAATCCAGCACCACATTACCCACTCTAATTTCCGCAGGCGGTTCATTGCTGTTTGTTGGGGCAGTTGTGCGCCGCAAAATTGCTCGCACACGCAGCTGCAGCTCCTCCATATTAAAGGGCTTGCTTAAATAATCATCTGCACCTGCCCGGAACCCCTCAATCTTGTCTTCATCCTTGGCCTTCGCCGTTAAAAACAAGACAGGCAAATCTTGCAGAAGCGGGTCGCCACGAATCTGCCTGCAAACCTGGTAGCCGTCTGCTCCAGGCATCATAATATCCAATATAAACAGGTCTGGGCGATGACGACGTGCCAGCTTCAGCCCTTCTGCACCACTGTTGGCAACCATGACCTGATGGCCATAGACCTTGAGCGCACGCTGTAAGGTGCGTGAAACCAGTTCATCATCATCTATTACTAGGATTGTGGCCATGTTACTTCCTCATGGGTTATGTTGATGCTTTATGTGAAGGTGCGTTAAATTATAGCAAATTTTTCTGAGAACTAAAATGAACAGGCCATCTTGAGTAAAAGATGGCCTGTGATTAGGAAAAGTATCAAAGATTGAAGATTGATGATTAAAGAGCGCAGATTTGTTTCGTTCTTTAATCATCAATCTTTTACAATACCTTCGCCAAATTACGAAGGATTAGGGTTAGGAAGAGGACAATGAATCC